>CAKUGU010000013.1 GCA_934654815.1 uncultured Ellagibacter sp. | reverse complement strand
CGCGCGCACCCGAACCGCTACATCATCCACAACGGCGAGATCAACACGCTGCGCGGCAACATCAGCTGGACGCGCGCTCGCGAACCGAAGCTCTACAGCCCCGTGCTCGGCGACGATCTGCGCCAGGTGCTGCCCATCATCAACCGCGAAGGGTCCGACTCCGCCATCCTCGATAACGTGCTCGAGTTCTTGACCATGAACGGTCGCCCGCTCGACCGCGCGGTCACCATGATGATCCCCGAGCCGTGGGACCACAATGACCGCATCTCCGACAAGCGCCGCGCCTTCGACGCCTACCAGTCCATGCTGATGGAGCCGTGGGACGGCCCGGCCGCCATCGCGTTCACCGACGGGCGCGTGCTCGGCGCCGCGCTCGACCGCAACGGCCTGCGCCCGGCGCGCTACTACGTGACGCGCGACGATTGGCTGATCCTGTCGTCGGAGGTGGGCACCATCGACGTCGATCCGGCCAACGTGCTGAAGGCGGGGTGTCTGGGTCCCGGCGAGATGCTGGAAGTGAACCCCGACGAGGGGCGCGTCATCTGGAACGACGAGATCCGCAACCGCTACGCCAACGAGAAGCCCTATCGCGACTGGCTCGACGAGGAAACGCTCGCGGTGGACGACCTCGCGTGCCCGAAGCCGGGCGCCGTTGCCGCCGACCGCGATGCCGGCGTCGACTTCACGCGCCGGATGGCGAAGCTCGGCTACCACTTCGACGACGTGGAAGAGCTTGTGCGCCCGATGGCGGAACAGGGCAAGGTGCCCTTGGCCTCGATGGGGGTCGACGCGCCGCTTGCGTGTCTCTCCAAGAAGACGCGCAGCTTCTTCGACTACTTCAGCCAACTGTTCGCCCAGGTCACGAACCCGCCGATCGACGCGTTGCGCGAAAGCTTCGTCACCTCGACGGTGCTCTACGTCGGCAACCACGGCAACATGCTCGAGGACTGCCGCGACACCTGCCGCCTCGTGAGGCTTGAAAGCCCCATGCTCACGCATGACGAGTTCAATCGGCTCGTCGCGATCGACCGCATCGGCTTCAAGACCGAGCGCTTCAGCTGCACCTATCCGCGCAGCGCCGAGTCGGGTGCGCTCGAAGGCGCGCTCGAGGCGCTTTGCGAGAACGTGGAAGCGGCGGTGCGCTCGGGCGCGAACCTCATCGTGCTGTCCGACCGCGCGGCCGAGGGCGAAGTGCCCATCCCGAGCCTGCTCTCGCTCGCGGCGGTCCACAACCACCTCATCAACGTGGGGCTTCGCACCGACGCCGACCTCATCGTGGAAACCGGCGACGCCATGCGCGCCCACGACTTCGCGTGCCTGGTCGGCTACTCCGCAAGCGGCATCTATCCGTATGCGGCGCACGAATGCATCCGCGACCTCTGCGCCCGCGGCGAGCTGTCGATTCCCGGCGACGAGGCGGTCGCCAACTACGACCGCGCCGTCACGGCGGGCATCACGTCTATCATGTCGAAGATGGGCATCTCCACGATGCAGGGCTACCATTCCGCGCAGATCTTCGAGATCTTAGGCCTCGACGACGCGCTCGTCGACAAGTACTTCACGCACACCTCCACGCGCATCGGCGGCCTTGACGCCGCGGGCGTGCAGCGCGAGCTCAACGAGCGTTACGACGAGGCGGTCACGCTGGCGAAAACCCCCGCTCCCGACCAGCTGCCCACGCTCGGTCTGACCGCGTGGCGTCCGCTCGGCGGCGAGGAGCACCTCATCAACCCGCAGACCATCTACCTGCTGCAACGCGCGTGCCGCGAAGGCGACTTCGACCTGTTCAAGGAATACAGCGCCGCGTGCCATGTGAAGGGGCGCGCCGTCACCCTGCGCGATCTTCTCGACTTCGCGCCGCAGGGCGCGCCGGTGCCGCTTGACGAGGTGGAACCCGCAAGCGAGATCGTCAAGCGCTTCAACACGGGGGCTATGAGCTACGGTTCGATTTCCAAGGAAGCTCACGAATGCCTCGCCATCGCGATGAACCGCTTGGGCGGGCGCTCCAACACCGGCGAGGGCGGCGAGGACCCGGCGCGCGAGACCCCGCTTCCCAACGGCGACAGCAAGCTTTCCGCCATCAAGCAGGTGGCGTCGGGGCGCTTCGGCGTGACGAGCCGCTACCTTTCTTCCGCCATTGAGATCCAGATCAAGATGGCCCAGGGCGCGAAGCCGGGCGAAGGCGGGCACCTGCCGGGCAAGAAAGTGTACCCCTGGATCGCGGAAGTGCGCCGCTCCACGCCGGGCGTGGGGCTCATCTCGCCGCCGCCGCACCACGACATCTACTCGATCGAGGACTTGGCCGAGCTCATCTTCGACCTGAAGAACGCCAACCCCGGCGCACGCGTGTCGGTGAAGCTGTGCGCGCTCGCGGGTGTGGGCACCATCGCCACCGGCGTCGCGAAGGGCGGTGCTGACAAGATCACCATCTCCGGGCACAACGGCGGCACGGGCGCGGCCCCGCGCGACTCCATCTACCATGCGGGCATCCCGTTCGAGATCGGCCTGGCCGAAACGCAGCAGACGCTTCTGCGCAACGGCCTGCGCAGCCGCGTGGTCGTGGAAACCGACGGCAAGCTCATGTGCGGTCGCGACGTCGCGATGGCGTGTCTGCTCGGCGCCGAGGAGTTCGGCTTCGCCACCATGCCGCTCATCGCCATGGGCTGCATGATGCAGCGCGACTGCCAGCAGGACACCTGCCCGGTCGGCATCGCGACGCAGAACTGCAAGCTGCGCGGGTGCTTCGCCGGCAAGCCCGAGTACGTGGTGAACTTCATGATGTTCGTCGCCGAGGAACTGCGCGAGATCATGGCGCGCCTCGGGTTCCGCACGGTCGACGAGATGGTGGGCCATCCCGAGTACCTGCGCCAGGTCGAGGTGCCGGGCAACTGGAAGGCCAACGAGATGGACCTCTCCGACATGCTCGCCAGCGTGGAAACCGAGTTCGGCCGCACCATCCCGGGTGCGGACGGGCGTCACTTCCTGTCGTCGATGGCTGCCGACTGCCAGCTCGACCGGGCGCTCGACGCGACGCTGTTCATCCCCTACACGGCAAGTGCGCGCGAGCACTTGGAGCCCATCCGCTTCCGCGCCGACATCGCGAACGTGAACCGCTGCGTCGGCACGATGCTCGGCAGCCAGGTGACGCGCCAGCATCCGGAGGGGCTTCCCGAGGGGTCGATCACGATCGACTGCGACGGTTCGGGCGGTCAGAGCTTCGGCGCGTTTCTGCCGCGCGGCGTCACGCTCAACATCACGGGCGACGCGAACGACTACTTCGGCAAGGGGCTTTCGGGCGGCATTCTGACGGTTCGCCCGCCCGAGACGGCGACCTACAAGTTCGATGAGAACGTCGTCGTCGGCAACGTGGCGTTCTATGGCGCGACCAGCGGAAAGGGTTTCGTGAACGGCCTTTCCGGCCAGCGCTTCGCCGTGCGCAACTCGGGCGCCACCGTGGTGGTCGAGGGCGTGGGCAACCATGGCTGCGAGTACATGACCGGCGGTGTCGCGCTCATCCTGGGCGAGGTCGGGCCGAACTTCGCGGCCGGCATGTCGGGCGGCGTGGCGTACGTGTACGACCGCTTCGGCACGCTCGCCGACAACTGCAACCTCGACATGGTGCGTCTGTGCAAGCCCGACGAAGACGAGATCGAGCTTATCCACGGCCTTATCGAGGAACATGCCGAGCGCACGCAAAGCCCGCGCGGCATCAAGATGCTGTACCAGTTCAACACGCTGAAGGACCACTTCGTGAAGGTCATCCCGCGCGACTACGAGCGCGTGATGAACGAGGTTGCCAAGGCCGAGGCCGCCGGCAAATCGCACGAAGAGGCGCTGCAGATCGCGTTCGACGCTATGACGGAAGGGAAGTAGAGATGGGTAAGCCAGGAGCGTTTTTGGAGCATGGCCGCGTTGCCCACAGCCTGCGTCCCGTAAGCGAGCGCACGCACGACTTCGACGAGCTGTACGTGAACCTGCCCGAAGACCAGCAACAGGTGCAGGCAAGCCGCTGCATGGCATGCGGCGTGGCGTTTTGCCAGGTGGGCGCACCGTTTGGGAAGGCACGCCCGTCGGGATGCCCGCTTCACAACCTTATCCCGGAATGGAACGATCTGGTGTATCGCGGCCAGTGGGAGGAAGCGGCGAAGCGGCTTTCGCTCACGAGTCCCATGCCCGAGTTCACGAGCCGCGTGTGCCCGGCTCTGTGCGAGGCCGCGTGCAACCTCGCGCGCAACGACGAGGCCGAGACCATCCACGACAACGAGCGCGCGATTTCCGACTGGCAGTGGGCGCACGGCGGCCCGCGCCGGTTCGAGCCGGCGGCCGCCGACGCGCCGAGCGTGTGCGTGGTCGGCTCGGGGCCTGCGGGCCTTGTGGCGGCGTGGGACCTCGCGCGTCGCGGGGCGCGCGTCTGCGTGGCGGAGCGCCACGACCGTGCGGGCGGTCTGCTCATGTACGGCATCCCCAACATGAAGCTCGACAAGGCGGTCGTTTCGCGCCGCGTTGAGCTTATGGAGGAGCTCGGCATCGAGTTCCGCCTTAACACCGATGCGGCCGACCCTGAGGTGGCCGCTGCGTTGGCGGAAGAGTTCGACGCGGTGGTCGTGGCTGCAGGCGCTTGCGCCGCGCGCGGCGTGCGGGCCGAAGGCTTCGACGAGGGACTGGCCGCGGGAGACGTGGTGTACGCGGTCGACTACCTGACCGAGCAGACGCGTGCCCTCCTGGAAGGCCGTAAGCCCGCCATCAGCGCCGAGGGCAAAGACGTCGTCGTCATCGGCGGCGGCGACACGGGCAACGACTGCATGGGCACGGCGGTGCGCCAGGGCGCGCGCACGGTTCGTCAGCTGGAATACGGCCCCTGCGCGCCGGCGGAGCGTGCGGCGAGCAATTTGTGGCCCGAGTGGCCCAACGTGAAGAAGACCGACTACGGCCAGGAGGAAGCGATCGCGCTTCAGGGCGAAGACCTGCGCGAATGGTGCGCTGACACGCAGAAGATCCTGCTTTCCGACGCGGGACGCGTGCGCGGCATCCAGGTGCACACGCTCGACTGGTCGGCCGGCAAACCCGTTTCCGTCGAAGGCTCCGAGCGCGAGTACGACGCGCAGCTTGTGCTGGTGGCGTGCGGTTTCGCCGGTCCCGAACGCGGCGTGTTCGACGCGTTCGGCGTGCCTTTGGCGACGAGCGGCCGCCCGCTTCCCGTGATGGAAGACGACGCGAGCGGCAATGCGGCGCAGACGCACAAGGCGAAGCTCGCCGAAGGCGCTCCCGCCGCAGGTCACACGGCCGTGTACGCTGCGGGCGATGCGCGCAACGGCTCGAGCCTCGTGGTGAACGCCATGGCCGACGCCCTCAAATGCTCCGCCGAAGTGGCGAGCGATTTGGGGTTGTAGGGGGAAGCGATTCCCCCTCGAACGTGAAGCCGGTTCGGAATCCTCCGAACCGGCTTTTCTATGCTTTGTGAGTTGGCGGATGCCGTTCGCTCGGATTCGGCGGGACTTCACACGATATTGGAATCGTGTGCTCTGCGATAGCATTTATTGTCCCGAAATCGCACCTGCGAAGAATCGGAGATTGTCCTGCACGATAGACCTTTGAGGGGCTACACTGTTCGCAAGTCGAAACCTTTCGTCAGGAGGTCTGTGTGAAAACAGTCGCTATCATCGGCACATTCGACACCAAGGGCGAGGAATTCGCCTACGTGAAAGCCCGCTTCGAGGAGCTGGGCGTGAACACGCTCACCATCCACTGCGGCGTGTTCGATCCGCAAACCGCGCCCGACGTTCCGAACACGGAGGTCGCGGCGGCCGTCGACATCGAGATGTCGACCATCGTCGAGAAGAAGGACCGCGCCTTCGCCACCGAAACCATGACGCGCGGCGTGGAGAAGCTCTTGCCAGCGCTCTATGCGAACGGCCGTTTCGACGGCGTGTTCTCCATGGGCGGCTCGGGCGGCACCGCCATCGCCACTGCCGGCATGCGCAAGCTGCCCATCGGCGTGCCGAAGGTCATGGTCTCCACCATGGCGTCGGGCGACACCACGCCCTACATCGGCGCATCCGACATCGCCATGTTCCCCTCGATCGTCGACGTCGCGGGCATCAACTCCTTCTCCGCGACTATTTTCAACAACGCTGTCGCCGCCATGACCGGCATGCTCGAGCACAAGGCTCCCGCACACGAGGATAACAAGCCTCTCGTCGCCGCGACCATGTTCGGCGTGACCACGCCGGCGGTTCAGAAGGCCCAGGCGTACCTTGAGTCGAAGGGCTACGAGGTGCTCGTGTTCCATGCCACCGGCACGGGTGGAAAATGCATGGAAGCCCTGATCAACGGCGGATTCATCAAGGGTGTGCTCGACCTCACCACCACCGAGTGGTGCGACGAGATCGTGGGCGGCGTGCTCGCGGCGGGCCCCGACCGCTGCAGCGCCGCAGCCTTGAACGGCGTGCCCGCGGTCGTGTCCGTCGGTGCCGACGACATGGTGAACTTCGGCCCGTGGGACACCGTGCCCGAGCAGTACAAGTCCCGAAATCTGTACAAGCACAACCCCACGGTCACGCTTATGCGCACCACCGAGGAGGAAAACAAGAAGATCGGCGAGGCAATCGCTGACAAGGTGAACATGTCCATCGGCCCGTGCACGGTGATGCTTCCCCTGAAGGGCGTGTCGATGATCGACGCCGAGGGGCAGCCGTTCTACGGACCCAAGGAAGACGCGGCGCTTTTCGGGGCCATCAAGGAAAAGGTCGACCCCGACAAAGCCGACGTCGTCGAGCTCGATGCGCACATCAACGATGACGAATTCGCCATCGCCGCAGCTCAGAATCTCATCGATTTGATGACTCAGAAAGACTAGCTTAACTTACCGACGCGCCGCGGCCCATTGTCTCGCGGCGCGCAGCTTTTCGGCTTTTCCGGCGCGCGGCTTTGCGGCGCGCCGTGCATAAGCATACGTTCGGCATACAAGGAAGTACCTACAAGAAAAGGAGAACACCATGCTTGAACTGTCCCGCGCTGAAATCCTCGATCGTTTTCGCAAGTCCCTTGCCGAGGGCAATATCCTGCTCGGCGTCGGCGCTGGCACGGGCATCACGGCGAAGTCGGCTGAAGCCGGTGGAGCCGACATCTTCGTCATCTACAACTCCGGCCGCTTCCGCATGGCCGGTCGCGGGTCCCTCGCGGGCCTTCTTTCCTATGGCGACGCGAACCAGATCGTCGTGGAAATGGGCGCTGAAGTGCTGCCCGTCGTGAAGGACACCCCGGTGCTCGCCGGCGTGTGCGGCACCGACCCGTTCCGCGTTATGAAGAAGTACCTGCAGCAGCTGAAGGACCAGGGCTTCAACGGCGTGCAGAACTTCCCGACCGTCGGCCTCATCGACGGCGTGTTCCGCAAGAACCTCGAGGAAACCGGCATGGGCTACGGCCTTGAGGTCGACATGATCGCTGAGGCGCACAAGCTCGACATGCTGACCTGCCCGTACGTCTTCGACGAGGAGCAGGCCGCGGCTATGACCAAGGCGGGCGCGGACATCATCGTCGCGCACATGGGCCTCACCACCGGCGGCACCATCGGCGCCGAGACCGCGCGCACGCTCGACGACTGCGTCGAGATCATCACCGGCATCGTGAAGGTCGTGAAGGACATCAACCCTGACGCGCTCGTCATCTGCCACGGCGGCCCCATCTCCGAGCCGAAGGACGCGGCGTACGTCATCGAGCACGTGCCCGGCATCGACGGCTTCTTCGGCGCCACCTCCATCGAGCGCCTCGCTGCGGAGCGCAGCATCAAGGCCCAGACCGAGGCCTTCAAGGCGATCAAGAAGTAGCTTTTGCGCGAACATATGCATGAAGGGGAAGGGCGCTTGCCGCAACGGTGGGCGCCCTTCTTTTTGCATGTGTTTCCTTCGGGGGCTTTTTCGAGCGTTGTTGCACATACGGCAACAACGCTTGCGGAATGCATACCACCAGGTGAGAAGGACGCGGTCTACAATCTTTCTTGTCAAGTGAAAGCTGCACGGCAACTTCCCTCCACTTTTCACGTTGCCGCTGCCCGAACAAGAAAGCATGGTGTTCGTCATGGAACTCATTCAGCTCATCGCCTCCGTCCTCTTTTTCGCTGCCGGTTGCAAGGCCCTTCAGGGTGCCGTCAAGAAGAACGGCCTCGCTGCGTAAAGCGACTTCGATTCCTCTTCCGCCCCGCCGGCGCGTTGCTTGAAGAGCGCGCCGGCGGGGTTTTTCGTTTTCGGGCAGTTTGGGGCCTTTCGGCTATAACGCTCGCTATGTTGGCGGGCTTCCGTTTTTCACGTTCTAATGGCAGGCAACGACGGGTTTGCAAATCACTTGCCCAAAAAGGGGCTCGAAATGGCGGCGAAGGCCGCTTTTGCAAAGGGAAATCTAGAAAATCCTCCCCAGAATGCATGAACGGAGGCTGTTGGCGCCGCGAAATGCCTGATTCGTCTTGCAAACCCGTCGTTGCCCGCCATTTGAGGCGACGTTTTCGAGCTTCGATGTGCAAAAGCGTCGCAGCCTGCCAATCAGACCCTCGTTTTCGCTCTTACGTTTGCAAACCCGTCGCTTGCTGCCACCAGAAAATGCGTCACCTGGGAAACGCATCGAATGTGTGAAGCTGCGGAGCTCCCAGCGACGGCCTCGCGCTATACTTACCCGCATGGATACCACTCAGAACACCCAGGGCAAGCTCGTCATCTGCCCAACCCCCATCGGAAACTTGGGAGACATGACCGAGCGTACACTCAAGGCGCTCGCCGCCGCTGACGTCGTGTGCGCGGAAGACACGCGCGTGACCGGCAAGCTGCTCGCCGCGTTCGGCATCGAGAAACGGCTCGAACGCTTGGACGAAGCGCTCATCGGCGACCGTGCGGGCTCGATTACGGGCCGCGTGCTCGCGGGCGAGGTCATCGCGTATTGCAGCGATGCCGGTATGCCGGGCGTGTCCGATCCGGGGCTTCGCCTGGTGCGCGCGGCTCGCGAGGCCGGGGCTCCCGTCGAGGTGCTGCCGGGCGCATCGGCGGCGGCGACCGCATACGTGGCGAGCGGTTGCACCTGCCCGCGCTTCTACTTCGGCGGCTTCTTCCCGCGCAAGGAATCGGAGCGTAAAGCGACGCTTAATGCGCTGCGCACGCTTGACGCAGCGCTCATCTTCTACGAAAGCCCGAACCGCGTGGCCTCGGCGCTCGCTTCGATCGCGGAGGCGTTCCCCCTGCGGCAAGCGGCGGTGTGCCGCGAGCTGACCAAACTGCACGAGGAAGTGGTGCGCGATTCGCTTCCCGGCCTGCGCGACGAGTTCGCGCGGCGGGCGAGCGGGGGCGCCATCAAGGGTGAAATCGCGATCGTCATCGACGAGCCGCCCGCGGCGGAAGAGGCTGCGGCCCAGATAAGCGCCGAGGACGCCGCCGCGAAACGTGCAGTCGAGCTGAAGGAGCAGGGCATGCGCAACAAGGAAATCGCGAAGACGATCGCGGCGGAATTCGGGCTTCCTCGCAACGCCGCATACGAAATCGCGCTCAAGGCGTAGGGCGCGATGGCGTATTCGAACCAGTCGGGGCCTGTGCGCACGCGCCGCATCGCGCCTGTGCCTACGAGAAAGCCGCGCTCGAAAACCGCAGGCAAGTCCCGTGCGAAGAAGGCCGTCGCGCCCGTCGACGGGCGCATCCTCAACGTCGACGGCATCGAAATCCACCTTGTCCGCAAGCGCGTGAAGAACCTGAACCTGCGCATCGCCCGCGACGGGTCGCACGTGAACGTGTCGGCTCCATCGTGGATGACCGACCGCGAAGTGACCGACTTCGTGCATCGCAAGGCGGCGTGGATCGAGGCCCATCTGGCCGAGGCCGCGAACACCCCCATGGCGCGCGCGTCGCAAGCGTCTCCCGAGGAGGTCGCGCAATGGCGCAAGGTCGTTTCCGCGTGCGTGCCGCCGCTCGTCGCGGCGTGGGAGCCGATCATGGGCGTGAAACACGGGTCGCTCGTGTATCGGAACATGACGAGCAGATGGGGCAGCTGCCAGCCGTCGACCGGCCGCATCTGCATCAACGTCCGTCTGGCGCTTTATCCCCCCGAATGCTTGGAGTACGTCGTGGTTCACGAGTTGTGCCATCTGCTCGAGCGCGGCCACGGCCCGAGGTTCCACGAGCTCATGGACGCGTTCATGCCCGATTGGAAGGCGCGCCGGGCGCGTCTTCGTTAAAAGTGCTTCTGCGGTCGGCTGTCGCTGCAGCGCCCTCCGCGGGCCGCCATCGCCGCGGCGCCTCTGGCGGCAGGCGCGGCGTCTGGCGTCGCGGCATCGTGCGGGCGCTTCTGCCAAGGCCACCTCGTCGCACCTTATGCAGCTCTTCGTCGGGGTCGCGCGCTCCGGTCACGTCGCGCGCCGGGCCCTCATCTCGCGCCTCCCATATGACGCTTCGCTGTTTTCCGCCGTCGCGAAGCGCCGCTGCGCTACCATCGAGCGATATGAAACAGATCGAAGAACATATCGCGACGCGACCCCTTCCCGGTGCCGCGCGCAAAGAAGAGCCCCTCGCGTCGACGAAGCACTCGGCCTCAGAGCCCGAGTCCGACGGCCTGCCGAAGCGCCAGCGTGTAATCATCCTCGCCGTCATGCTCATCGGCACGGGGACGGCGTGCATCTCCCAAAGCATGATGATCTCGGCGCTGCCCGCCGTCATGCACGAGTTCAGCGTGAACGCCTCGCTCGGTCAGCTCATCACGACTTCCTACATCTTCACACTCGGCCTGATCTCGGCGCTGACGGCGTTTCTCATCAATCGATTCGAAACGCGTCCGCTCTTCTTCGCCGCCATGGGAACGTTCGTCATCGGTTGCGCGCTTTCGCTCGTCGCGCCCAACTACCCGCTTCTTTTGCTGTCGCGACTTGTGCAGGCGGGCGGTGCCGGCATCCTCCTGCCGCTTCTGCAGGTGGTCGCGCTGTCGGTGTACCCGAAAAGCGAGTATGGCCGCGCGATGGGCATCGCCGGCCTCACTATCGGGTTCGCGCCCGCCATCGGCCCCACTATTTCCGGCGTCATCATCGACGCGTGGGGATGGCGCGCCGTCTTCGCGTGCTTGGGCGCAGTGGCGATTCTCTGCGCCGTCGCGGCGTTCTTCCTGCTCACCGACGTGGTGAAGCGTTCGAAGGACCATGGTCGGCTCGACGTCGCCTCGGCGTTGCTCTATGCGTGCGGTTTCTGCCTTGTGCTCATCGGCGCGACGTTCATGGAGGAAAGCGGCCAAGTGAGCCCGCTTGCCGTCGCGCTGCTCGTGGCCGGCACGCTTGTGCTCGCCTCGTTCGCTCGGAGACAGCTTCGCGTGGCGAACCCGTTTCTCAAGTTGGCGTGCTTCCGCGACCGGACGTTCGCCGTGTCGACGATGCTCGTCGTGTTCGCGCACATCGCCTTCATGGCGCCTTCGATCATGGTGCCGCTGTTCGTCCAGGACATCCAAGGGCAAAGCGCCGCGGTGTCGGGCCTTGTCATCCTGCCGGGAGCGGTTCTGCTCGGCATCTTGAACCCGGTGACGGGGCGTCTGCTCGACAAGCACGGCCCGCGCCCGCTGCTCGCCGTCGGCGGCGCGCTCATCGTGGCGGGGACGCTTGCGTTCTCCGCATGCACCGAGGCGGTTCCGGAATGGCTTGTCACCGTGCTCTACGGCGTGCGCATCGTCGGCATCGCCTGCATCATGATGCCGATGACAGGGCACGCCTGCACGACGCTCCCGCCGGAGGATCTGCCGCAGGGAACGGCGATCATCACCTCGTTTCGCCAGATCATCGGGTCGATTTCGGCGTCGGTGCTCATCACGGTCATGTCCGTCTCCTCGAGCAACGCCCTAGGCGTCGACGTGCACGGGTTCAGCGTGAGTTTCCTCGTACAGGCTGCCGTCGTCGCGTTCGGCGTCATCTTGGGCTTCGTGCTGCTTCCCCGCAAGCGGGGGAAAGAGTAACCGGCGCCGTCCCGAATGGCGCCCCCCTGCGCCGTCCCGTGACGTATCTGTGTGCTGGGAATTGTTCCTGCTTGCGTTTATCCTCCGTTCGTATTATTATTCCGAGCAAGTTGATAGAGTTGAACCAAGGCCGTACGCCCTCGCCGCGAGAAACACTCGCACGGGCTGCGGCCTTTCTTTCTAAGAAGGGGAGATTCACGATGGAAAACACGGGAACAGTTCGTTCGGTCAACGTGTCCGAGCGTAAGGGAACGCGCAAAAAGCCTGTTGAGAGCGGGCAAATCCACATCGATCCGCACAAGGGCGTCACGGGCGACGCTCATGCGGGCGATTGGCACCGCCAGGTTTCCCTTCTCGCTTGGGAGTCGATCGAGAAGGCGCGCGCCATGGGTCTCGACGTGAAGGAAGGCGACTTCGCGGAAAACATCACCACCGAGGGCATGGATCTGCTCGCGCTTCCGCTCGGCACGCAGGTGAAGATCGGCGACGAAGTCGAACTCGAGCTTTCCCAGATCGGCAAGGTATGCCACAAGAAGTGCGCCATCTACTATCTGGCCGGTGACTGCATCTTCCCGCGCGAAGGCATCTTCTTCGAAGTTGTCAAAGGCGGCACGGTGAAGGTGGGCGACAAAATCGTCGTCACGAAGATGGGCGATGGCCACTGCAAGTACACGCCGCAGGAAGCGCTCGACGAGATCGCGAAGGTCCGCGCTGAAGAAGCGGCCGAAAAGGCAGCCAAGGCGAAGGAACTCGAAACGAAATAGGTTTCCGGCTGCGTTGCCCAAATGCGCGCCTGATATCTTGCCAAGAGGGGCTTCGAAATGGTTCGAAGCCCCTCTTGTTTTGCCAGCAGGCTACGTTGTCCAATCAGAGGATAATCAAAGTGCGAGGGCATCGTGGCACTCGAGGATTAAGCGAAATGTATGCACGTCAATGAACTGGGGCTTTGCAGTAAGTTAGAAGAGCTTCGAACGTGATATTGCCCAAAGTCCTCGCACTTTGATTATCCTCTGATTGGATAGCAACCTGAGCCGCATCCAGACGGCCCGGATCGCGTCAAAGGTGCCCATAATGTTTCCGACCCTGTGCCCCTCTCATCTCGAATCGCCCTGCGAAACGTCCTTGCTTATTCGGGAAGCGTCATCTCGGCGACGAATCCGCCGTCATCCGACGAGAACGTGAACGCGCCTCCGTGCGCGCGGCAGATGCGGTCGACCAGCACCAGACCGAGCCCGTGCTCCTCGCCGTATGCGGCGGCAACGGTGCCGGCTTTTTGCGCATGCGCGATGCGCTCTCGCAAGGCGGTGATGCGCTCGGTCGTGGCTCCGCGCCCGTCGTCGGCGATGCGGATGGAGAATCGCCTTCTCGCGCCGCCTTCCGGCGCGCGCTCGGCGGACAGACTCACGGCGATGGGACATCCCTGGTCGTTGTGCGTGCGCGCGTTCGCGAGCAGGTTATCGATCGCACGTCTGATCATGCGAGCGTCGCCCTCGATGGCGCTGTCTGCGGCTTCGGGGGCAATATCGCAGGTGAGAGGGAATTTCTCGTCGAAGCCGGCGTTCACATGGTCGGTGCACGCCTCGCGCACGACGCGCGCGAGCGATACGCGTTCTTCGCGCTTCGGAGTTGCGTCGTAGTCGAGCTGGGCGGCGGTGTTGAGGTCGCTTACCAAATCGCCGATCTTCATGCCCTGCGCGCGGATGATCTCGGCCTGTTCGCGCACGTCAGCGGGCACATCGCCCCTCATTGCGATGGCGTCGGCGAACCCGACCATCATCGACAGCGGCGTGCGGATGTCGTGGGACACGCCGCGTATCCACATGCTGCGCGCCTCGTCCTTCTTCTCGATGAGGCGCGACACCTCGGTTATGCGGTCGCCCACTTCCGCCAGATCGCCCCTAAGTTGCAGCGTGGCCGAACGCCCCTTCGACAGCTCGTCGAGTGCGTGCGTTACCGGCTCGACCGCCCGCTGCGTTCGGCGCTTTGCCACGGCGTAGAGCAAAAACAGCACGAGCGCGTCGACGAGGAAGATGGCGAGCGCGTAAAGAGGAAGCGTGAAAAACGAGTTTTCGGGCAGGCTCAGCGTCATGCGCCAGTACGACCCTTGGGGGTATCCCGTCACGAACACTCCGTCATCGCGCGTCCAGAAGTAGACGGGGTACTCGTCGAAGCTGTCGAAATGGCCGGCCATGGTAAGCTCGCTTGCGGAAAACGAGGAGGGGAACCCTTCCGGCAGATGATACGACCACGCGACGGACCCGTCTTCGGCCACGAGCGCAGCCCACGCAGCCCCGCTTTCGTCGAGCGCTTCCGCGCCCTTGTCGTCGAACGCATAATTTCCCGCGTCGTCCTGCGTGAGGCAACTGCTTGCGGCGACGGTGGCATTGTGCGGTTTCGCGTAGTCGCCGCCGACGCCGTTCTCGTTCAGGATGAACAGGGAAGCGAGCACGAAGTCGAGCATCGCGATCGAGAACGCCACGACGGCGAAAAGCACCACTTGGCGCGACAGGAAGCTCGCGAACCCGACGGGTTTGCGGCGCACGCGCTCGCCCCCTGCCGCGGGAGGGCGACGGGGCGGCTCGGCGCGTTTTTCGCGGAAGCAGGCCCTGCTCATCGCCGCCATCTTATTTCCCCACGACGAGCTTGTACCCGAGTCCGCGTACCGTGACAAGCGATTCGGGGTGGGAAGGGTCGGCCTCGATTTTCTCGCGCAGGCGCCGTACGTGCGCCATGAGCGAGTTCTCGTAGGCGAACGACGTGCCCCAGCATTCCTCGCAAATTGTGTCGATGGTGACGATGCGCCCGGCGTTGCGTGCGAGCACGCTTAAGATCTCGTGCTCCTTGGCAGTGAGTTGCACGCGTGTCCCGTCCTCGCGTGCGACCTCGGCGTTCGCCAAATCGACCGTCGCATGCGCGAGCGCAAGCCCGGCCGCATCGTCGGCGTAGCAGCGGCGCATCACCGCGGCGATGCGCAGAATCAGCTCCTGGGGCAGAAACGGCTTGGCGATGTAGTCGTCGGCACCGAGCGAGAGCCCGCCCACGCGGTCGAGCGGCTCGTCGCGCGCGGTCAGGAAGATGGCCGGCGTCTTTCGATGCTCGGGCATCTCGCGCAGGCGCCCGAGCAGCTGGAACCCGTCCATGCCCGGCATCATCACGTCGAGCACGAAAAGCTTCACGCCCGGCAAGCCCTTCGAGGCTTCACGGGAAACGCAGGAAAACGCCTCTTCGGCCGACCGCGCCACCTCGACCTCGCGAAAGCCTGCTCCCGCGAGAATCGACGACACCATGTCGCCGAGCTCCTTTTCGTCGTCGACCACTAAGATGCGCTTGCCGCGTAGATTCTCCTCGACCAAGCCGTATCCCATCGCTGCCATATGCGCCCTTTCTCTTCAGGTTGAAGTATGGCACAGCTTCGTTGGCGCCGTCCGCGCGGCCGGGCGCTGTAAGGCAGCTGCAAGGTTTCGGCAAGCGCCGCGCAAGGGGCGCCTTCTAGCATGGAACGCGAACCGAAACCGCGAAGCGAGAAGGGAAAACCCATGAACGAACGTTATTCGGCAGATGCCGCCGCCTGCGTCTGCTCAACCGCCGAGGCTCGGCCGGTGGTCGAGGTGCGCGACCTCTCGAAATGCTACGGCGGCGCACATGGCAAGCGCGAGGCGGGCAACGTCACGCACGCTCTGTCGCATGTGAGCTTCACTGTGGCTCCTGGGGAATTCGTTGGCATTATGGGACCTTCCGGGTCGGGGAAGTCGACGCTGCTGAACTGTCTGGCCACGCTCGACGCTCCCACGACGGGAACGGTCGTCGTCGGCGGCAGGAGCGTTGCGGGCCTTTCCGGCCGCGAGCTCGCGCGTTTTCGCCGCGAGGAGCTCGGCTTCGTGTTCCAGGATGCGAACCTGCTCGATACGCTCACCGCTTACGAGAACATCGCGCTTGCGCTCACCATACGGCGCGTCGGCGCACGGGAAATCGACGAGCGGGTCCGCCGCATCGCGGATGTGCTCGGAATCGACGGCGTGCTCGACCAGTATCCCTATCAGCTTTCCGGCGGGCAGCGTCAGCGCGTGGCCGCGGCGCGTGCCACGGTGGGGCGCCCGAGCCTTATCCTGGCCGACGAGCCCACGGGCGCGCTCGACTCGAAATCGGCGCGTGACCTGCTCGAATCGTTCGAGCGTTTGAACGGCCTGGGTGCCACGATCCTCATGGTCACCCACGATGCGGCTGCGGCGAGCTTCTGCTCGCGCATCATCGCCATCAAGGACGGCGCGCTTGCAGGCGAGCTTTCCCGCGGCGTCTGCGACCGCCCGACGTTCTACGAGCGCATCGTTGCGAGGATGGCGGGCGACTGGGAAGCCGTGGCCTCGCCTGCGGTCGCTCCCGCTGTGCGCGACACGCAAGCCGCAGCCGTGTCCGCCGCGTCGGGGTCGCGAGGAGGTGCTCGCCATGACGCTTAAGCTCGCCTGGGGAAACGTCCGCAAATCGCTCGGCGATTTCGGTGTGTACTTCGTCACCGTGGTGCTCGGCGTGGCGGTGTTCTACGCGTTCAACTCCATGAGCGCGCAGCAGGGGGTGCTCGCGCTTTCGGAGCAGCAGAGCAGCATCCTCGATCTTCTCGGCGCCGTCATCGGCGGGGTGTCGGTGTTCGTTGCCGCGCTGCTCGTGTTCCTCGTGGTGTACGCGAACCGCTTCCTCATCCGCCGCCGCAAGAAGGAATTCGGGTTGTACCTCGCGTTTGGTATGGGCGTGCCCGACGTGGTGCGCATCGTGCTCGCCGAGTCCGCGATCGTCGGCGCGGCCTCGCTCGCCGTGGGCCTCGTCCTCGGCATCGGGCTTTCCCAGGTACTTCTGTGGGCGACGTCCTCGCTGTTCAGCGCCGAGGTGGCGAGCGCGACGGGCATCGCGTTCGTGTTCTCGCCCGATGCGTTCGCGAAGGCCGTCGCCGTGTTCGCGGCCGTCTTCGTGCTGGCCGCCGTCGTGAACTCGTTCACGGTCGCCCGCACGAAGCTCATTGACCTTCTGTGCGCCGACCGCACGGTCGAGTCGATGAAATTGAAAAGCCTCCCTCTGTCGTTCGCGCTGTTCATTGTTTCGCTCGTTGTCATCGGCGCGGCGTACAAGCTGCTTGCCGACAACGGGCTCATGAGCATGTCGCCCGAATTCGCCGCCTCGACCGCGCTCGTCGTCGTCGGCACGGCGCTGTTCTTCTACTCGCTTTCCGGGTTCCTTCTGCGCGCGATGCAGTTCGCGCGACCGCTCTACCTGCGCGGGCTCAACATGTTCACGCTGCGCCAGCTGAATGCGCGTGTGAACACGGCGTTCGCGACGCTTACCGTGGTGTGCCTCGTGCTGTTCCTCGCTATCACGAGCGTGTGCACGGGCCTCGGCCTGCGCGACGCGACCGAGGATTCCCTTGCGAAAGGAACGTCCTACAGCGCCACGGCATCGACGACGATCGCCATCGTCGGCCAAGGCGGCGAGACGCATCGGCTCGCCTACCTCGACCCCTACGCCGACTTCATGGAAAGCGTCGGCTACGACATGCGCGAGGGCCTGGCGAAGAGCATGCGCGATGCCGACGCAGGCGATTTCGACGCGCTCGTGACGGCGTCGGTGCAGCTCGACAGCCTCTACGATACGCAGGACCTCGTCACCTACGGCGCCATCGAGGAGTCGTCCGGCGTCAGGCTTGCGGACGCAGTGTCCTTTGGCCTCATGAACCCGGGATATGAGGACGCGCCCCTTCCTTTCATGCGGCTTTCCCAGGTGAACGCCGCGCTCGAACTTGCGGGAAAGGCTCCGATCGACCTTGGCGAAGGCGAATGCGCCGTCCTTACCGACATGGACGCGTTTCGCCCCTTGTGGGACGGCGTGGCCCGATCGGGCGCGCGGGTGAGCGTCGGCGGGAAGGATCTGGCTATCGCCTCCGCGCGCTTCGACTGCGTTGAGACGACGACCTACCAGTGCAACACAGGCGCGCTCGTGCTGCGCGACGAGGACGTTCCCGCAGGATGCGTGCTCGGCGCCTCGAAGCTCGACATGCAATGCGCAAGTAAGAACGCCGAGGCGGCGCTTTCGAAGGCGCTTGGCGCCGTGGCCGAGGGCGCCGAATCCGATGCCTGGCCCCTTCGCTACGGGATGTTCCTCACGCGCGCCGACTGCCAGGAGCAAAGCATCGGGGTGAGCGTGCTCGTGGGGTATCTCGCCATCTACCTCGGGTTCGTGCTCGTCATCGCCTGCGCCGCGATCCTTGCCATCCAGCAGCTTTCCGACGCGTCCGACAACGCGCGTCGTTATGGGCTTCTGCGCAAGCTCGGCGCCGACGAGGGGATGATAAGCCGCGTCCTCTTCGCGCAGGTGCTCGTGTATTTCCTGTTCCCGCTCGTGCTCGCGATCGCGCATTCGGCTTGCGCCGTCTCGGTCGTGTCGCATGTGATCTCGGTGTTCGGGCGCTTCGACATCGCGGGCGCGGCGCTTGCCGTGGCCGGTGCGTTCGCCCTCGTGTACGGCGCGTATTTCCTCGTGACGTATCTGTCGGCGAAGCGCCTTATCCGCGTCTAGCGTGGGTTTGCGGCCGGTGGTGCGACCCCGCGGGCCCCGTTGCTGGGTCCGCGTCCCGGCGCCGCGCGATGTCGCGCGGCCCCCGGCGCGGTCTTCGCGTTGCCCCACAATACCCCGCACGGTGTATGGCGCACCGTGCGGGGTTTGCGCATAATAGGCGGCATGGGAAACGATACGCTGAACAACTTGCTGGTGCGCGAACGCGAGATGAGCCCTAAGGATTGGGCCATCGACGCGGGCATCGCCGCGGCCGCGTTCGTGTTCGGCTGCGTGCAGCTCATGCTGTCGGCGAGCCTTATCCTCCCCGACGAGGCGTTCCGCCGCCTTCTGGGAATCGAGGCCGTCGTGCCGGCGGCGAGCGCGTTTTTCGCCCTGGCGCTCACCACGGTGCCGCTCGTCGTGCGCAGGAAGATGCCCTGGGTCGCCTTCGCCTTCGTGTTCGTCGCGTTCCTCGCGTCGCAGTCGACGTTCCGCGGCTTCTCGCTCGCCATTGTGGGGCCCATGGTGGCGCTTCTCACCATCGCGTACGAATGCTCGCGCGTCGAGGCGGGCGTGGCGCTCGGCGTGTCCGTCGTGGGGCTCGCCATCGTGGGGCAGGGTGGCTCGTCGGCGGCGATGTGGTTCTGGTCCTACGTGCAGAACGTGGTGTTCATGGTGGCCGCGGCTACGGGCGGGTTCGCCCTCCGCGCGCATCGGGAATACGTTCGAGCCGCCGAGCAGCGTGCTGAAGAGGCCGAACGTACGCGCGAAGAAGTCGCCGCCCGCCGCGTCGAGGAGGAGCGCGTGCGTATCGCGCGCGAGGTGCACGACATCACGGCGCACTCGCTTTCCGCGGTGAGCATCCAGCTCGCGGCCGCCGAGCGGCTCATCGAGCGCGATCCTGTGGCGGCCAAGGAATCGGTGTCGACCGCCCGAAAGACCGCCAAAGGCGCCCTCGACGAGATCCGTGGCATGATCGGTGTTCTGCGTTCGGGCGATTCACCTGCGGAAACGGCACCGACCGACGGTACCGACCGGCTCGGCGACCTTGTGCGCTTCCTGCAAGAGGCGGGCGTCGCCGCCTCGCTCGACACCGCTGCCTACGACCGCACGTCCGTGCCCGCCTACATCGACGTCGCGCTGTTCGGCATCGCGCGCGAGGCGACGACGAACATCGTCCGGCACGCGCACGCGAAGCGCGCGTCCATCGTGCTTTCCCTGTCGGGGCAAACCGCCCACCTGCGCGTCGAAAACGATGCGGCGGGCGCGTCTTCCCAGGTCGGCGCGAGGGCGGGGGAGCCTGCCGTCTCGCCTTCGTCGGGGCATGAAGCGCGCGATGCCGGCGGGCACGGGATCGTGGGAATGACCGAGCGCGCCCGCTTGCTCGGCGGCACGCTCACGGCGGCGCCTCGCGCGGACGGCGGCTTCGTCGTGTCGGCGAGCATCCCCTGCGCCCCGCATGGCGACGGGGCTAAACATGCGGACGGCGAGAGAAAGGCCAGGTAGCGCAATGGATGAAAGCGGAAAGACGGTTGCCGGGTCGAACTTCGGCGACTCCGGGGCGCAGGCGGGCCCCTCGCGCGACGGCGCAGGCTGCCTTACCATCCTCGTCGCGGACGATCAAGATCTCGTGCGCAGCGGGTTCCGGCTCATCCTCGGCTCCTACGAGGGGCTGTCGGTGGTGGGCGAGGCGCGCAACGGCGAGGAGGCGGTGTACCTCGCCCAGAAGCTGCGCCCCGATGTGGTGCTCATGGACATCCGCATGCCGGTTCGCAACGGCATCGACGCGACGCGCGACATCACGCAGAACCCGCTTCTCGCGAAGACGCACGTGCTCGTGCTCACCACGTTCGACATCGACGAATACGTCTACGACGCGCTTTCCGCCGGTGCGAGCGGCTTCCTTTTGAAAGACGCCGAGCCCGACGACATCGTGGAGGCGATACATGTCGTCGCCCGCGGGGACGCGCTCATCCAACCATCGGTCATGCGCCGGCTCGTCGAGACCTTCGTGGCGTCGCGGCCCCGTGCAGGCCAGGGCGCTCTGTCGGGGGCGTCCGCGCGCGAGGCGCTCGGCGCGCTCACCGGCCGCGAACGGGAAATCCTCACGCTCGTCGCCCGGGGGATGAGCAACGAGGAAATCGCCTCCGAGCTTGTCATATCCCCAGCCACCGTGAAGACCCACATCTCGCGCATCATGGGCAAGACCGGCTCTCACGACCGCGCGCAGCTCGTGGTGTGCGCCTATGAGGGCGGCCTCGTGTCCCCGCGCGGCTAGCCGGGTCGGCCGGCGGGTCTTTCATCTCGCATTATGAATAGAGTGTGGCGATTCCTTAAAATCTAAGTCGCTTGCGCTCAAGTTTTCTGCAAAACGCTTGCATTCGACGGCGCTGATGCTATAGTTACCCAATGTTGTTAGCACTCACGCACGAAGAGTGCTAGCACTCGAACTCATCGAGGTAACTACATGTGCAAGGCAGACGAAAGGAAGGCCAAGCAAATGATGAACTTGAAGCCGTTGGGCGATCGCGTCATCGTCAAGCAGGACGAAGCCGAGGAAACCACCGCGGGTGGACTCATCCTCGCGCACGATGCGAAGGAAAAGCCGCAGACCGGTACTGTTCTCAAGGTCGGCGAGGGCAAGCTCGACAAGGACGGCAAGCTCGTCCCCGTTCCGGTCAAGGAAGGCGACCGCGTCCTGTACGGCAAGTACGGCGGAACCGAAGTGAAGGTCAACGGCGAAGAGGTTATGATTCTCCGTTCCGAGGATATCTACGCCGTCTTTGAATAGCTGCAGGTCGATTCAGCAAGGTTAGAGGTTTTTCGCGGCGAGTCGTATCGCCTTGAAGGTTCTGCGGAGCTTGAGTGCGCGACCTAGGGGGTCGCAAGCGAAAGCCCGCAGGTTCTGAAAGGCGAGGCGACCGCCCCGAAAAGCCGTCATTCAGGAAAGGAAGCCTAAAAATGGCTAAGGATATTAAGTTCGAGTCTGATGCTCGTTCCGCTCTGGCCGCCGGCGTCTCCAAGCTCGCCGACGCCGTGAAGGTCACGCTTGGCCCCAAGGGCCGCTACGTCGCGCTTGAGAAATCCTACGGCGCGCCGGTCGTCACCAACGACGGCGTCACGGTCGCCAAGGAAGTCGAGCTCTCCGACCCCGTCGAGAACATGGGCGCCCAGCTCATCCGCGAGGCCGCTGTGAAGACCAACGACGACGCGGGCGACGGCACCACCACCGCCACCCTGCTCGCCGACGTCATCGTGAACGAGGGTCTGCGCAACGTCACCGCCGGCGCCGACGCGCTCGGCATCCGCCGCGGCATCCAGAAGGCGACCGACGCGGTCGTCGAGGCCATCAAGGCGAACGCTCAGACCATCGACACCAAGGAGCAGATCGCGAACGTCGGCACCATCTCCGCCGGCGATTCCGAGATCGGCGAGAAGATCGCCGAGGCCATGGAGGCCGTCGGCAAGGACGGCGCCATCTCCGTCGAGGATTCCCAGACGTTCGGCATGGACGTGAACATCGTCGAAGGCATGCAGTACGATCGCGGCTACATCTCCCCGTACATGGCCACCGACACCGAGAAGATGGAAGCCAATCTGAAGGACCCGTTCATCCTGCTCACCGACCAGAAGGTGTCCAACATCCAGGATATGGTCGGCCTGCTCGAGAACATCATGAAGACCGGTCGCCCGCTGTTCCTCGTCGCTGAGGACGTCGAGGGCGAAGCGCTCGCAACCATCCTGCTCAACAAGCTGCGCGGCACCTTCAACTGCGTCGCCATCAAGGCGCCGGGCTTCGGCGATCGCCGCAAGCGCATCCTCGAGGACATGGCCGCCGTCACCGGTGCGACCGTCGTGTCGAAGGACCTCGGCATGACGCTTGCCGACGTCACCATCGACATGCTCGGCACCGCCAAGTCCGTGAAGGTCACCAAGGACACCTCACTCATCGTCGACGGCGCGGGCGACAAGAAGGACATCGACGACCGCATCAACCAGATCAAGGCCGAGCTCGAGCGCACTGAGTCCGACTTCGACCGCGAGAAGCTCCAGGAGCGCCTGGCGAAGCTCTCCGGCGGCGTTGCCGTCCTCAAGGTCGGCGCTGCGACCGAGTCCGAGCTCAAGGAGAAGAAGTCCCGCATCGAGGACGCGCTGCAGGCGACCCGCGCAGCTGTCGAAGAGGGCATCGTCGCCGGCGGCGGCGTGGCTCTGCTCGATGCCATCCCGGTGCTCGACAAGATCGAGACGACCGACAAGGACGAGCAGGTCGGCATCGACATCATCCGTCGCGCTCTCGAGGCGCCGATCCGCGCGATCTCCCAGAACGCGGGCTTCGAAGGCTCCGTCGTGGTCGAGAAGATCAAGGGCCTGCCCGCGGGCGAGGGCCTGAACTGCGCCACCGGCGAATACGGCAACATGATCGAGATGGGCGTGAACGACCCGGTCAAGGTCACCCGCACGGCGCTGCAGTCCGCAGCCTCCGTCGCCGGCCTCATCCTCATCACCGAGGCGACCATCAACGAGATCCCGAAGGAAGGTCCGGATCTGTCCGCGCTCGCCAATGCCGGCCAGGGCGGCGGCATGGGCATGATGTAAGAGGGTTGCGCTGATCTCCGATCAGCGCAACTGCTCGACGCTGCGAAGGCCCCTGGCGGCGCGGATGCGTGCTCCAAGGATTTCTCGCGTACCGAAGTACGCTTCGAAATCCTTTCACACGCCCCGCATCCGCCAGGGGCCTTCTCGCTGACTCTGGTTCAAAATGCGATTTTTCTTTCGTGTCATCTGAACTCGCCGGGCGGGCCCTCGCTGACTTTGGGGCGATCCTCTGGTTCCCTTTGCGGAGCGGTGTCCCTCTCACACGCCCCGCATTCGTCAGGGGCCTTCTCGCTGGCTTTGAAGCGAATGCGTCGTTTCCTAGTTTGCCGTCATGAGGCCCTGCAGTGTTTGTATGCTGCGGGGCCTTTTTCTATCCGAGGGGCAGGAACGGCACGATCGCGAACCAGATGGGCGGAACCAAAAGCGCTGGCAAAAGGTTCATCACCGAGATCTCCTTGATCTTCAGGATCGAAAGTCCCGACGCCATGATGAGAAAGCCCCCCACCACGGTGATCTCGGCCATGAGGTCGGTCGTCATAAGCGGCGCGAGCCATTGCGCCAAAAGGAAGATCGACCCCTGCCAGCAGAACAGCACGGCACCCGCAAGCGCCATCCCGATCCCGAACGACGACGCCAAAACGATCGAGGTCACGAAGTCGAGCGTGGCGTTCGTGAGCAAAAACGTCTCGTCGCCGTAGAGCGCGCTGTTGATGGGGCCCAAGATGGAAAGCGTGCCGAAGCAGTACAGCACGATGCCGGTTGAAAGCCCGCGCGACAGGTTGGCGCTGCGTGAGGCTCCAACGGCCGCGTCTTCCTTCGCGCCCTTGCGGGGGCGTGACAAACGCTCGGCCAGGCGGTTGAACCGCCCTTCGATGTCGATGGCGCAGCCCACGACGCCGCCTATCGCCAAGCTGATGATGAAAAGCACGGGGTACACGCTCGCGTTCATCCCCTCGACGACCGAGTGCAGGCCGAGCCCCGTTGCGGCAAGGCCCATCGCGCAGAACAGGATGTCCTGGTACTTCTCGCCGAGCCCCTTCTTCGCGATCGACCCGATGGTGCTTCCCGCGACGATCGCCACGGTGTTCACGATGGTTCCTATCATCTTTCCTCCTTTGGTCGAAGGGGATGGTAAACTCTTACGTTACGTAAGAGTCAACCGGGAATCGAAAAAAGGAGCGGCAAGATGGATCGCGCCGACGCGCTCATCTCCATAGGCGACATGGCGAAGCTCTTCAACACGAGCGTGCGCACGCTTCGCTATTACGGCGAGCGGGGTCTGCTTGCTCCCGAATTCGTCGACGAGCAAACGGGGTATCGGTACTATTCGGTTGCCCAGTTCGAGCGCATGAACACCATCAAGTATCTGCGCGCTCTCGACGTGCCCCTGAAAAAGATCGGCGACTTCTTCGCCGACCGCGACGTCGATTCGATGCTTTCCATCTTCACCGAGCAGCTCGCCCATGTGCGCGCCAAGCAGGCGGTGCTCTCGCAGATCGAGCGCAAGATCAAAAGCCGCATCTCCCAGATCGAGAGCGCGCAGGCGTCGAAGGTCGGTGTGCCAGCCCTCCGCACGATCGGTGCCCGCACCGCCGTGGTGCTCGAACGAAGCTTCGGGCCCGACGCCGACCTCGAACCGCTCATCCGCAGCCTGGGGCGCGAATTCCACCTCGAAGAAGCGATCTTCCTCGGGAAGGTGGGCGTGTCGGTCGCACGTGAGAACCTCGTTTCGGGGTCGTTCACCCGCCTGTCCTCGGTGTTCATCGCGCTCGAGGCGGGGGAGGAGGTTCCCGCCGGCTGCGCGGAGGGCGCGCTGCGTACGCTTCCCGCGGGGCCCTACGCGAGCATGTCGTTTCATGGCACGCACCGCGCGGCAGCACCGCATTACGCCGAGCTCTGCCGGTGGATGCGCGGCGAGGGGCTCGAAATCGCGGGCGACTCGGTGGAAATCACCATCATCGACGCGGGCATGACGAGCGACGAGGCCCAGTACCTGACCGAAATCCAGGTCCCCTGCACCCGCGCGCGTCGAAGCACCGCAAAAAGTTAGCCACTTGCGCGCGAAACGTGTTCGTTTCGCGCGCGTCACCCTATAAAAAGGAAGCGATTCGCTAGAATATCGCGCCATGGAAGAAATCATGCATATCGCGGGGCACGTCCTCGAACACTCGATTGAAGACACGCTGTACCTCATCCCGTTCCTCTTCGTCACGTATCTGGCGATGGAATGGCTCGAGCACAAGGCGGGCGACAAGGCGCAGGGCGCTATCAAGCGTGCGGGCGCGGCGGGGCCGGTGCTCGGCGCCGTGCTCGGCGTCATACCCCAGTGCGGCTTCTCGGCGGCCGCCTCGACCCTCTACGCGGGCCGCGTCATCACCGTCGGCACGCTCATCGCTGTGCTGCTCTCCACGTCCGACGAGATGATCCCCATATTCCTCGCCTCCCAGGTGCCGCTTTCCACGATGGGCGCCATTCTCGGCGCGAAGGTGGTCGTCGGCATCGTGGCGGGCCTTGCCCTCGACGGCATTCTGCGCGCACTGCGGCGGCCCGAGGAACACCTGCGCATCCACGAGCTCTGCCAGCGCGACCATTGCCAGTGCAACGGCGAGTGCCATGCGTGCGAGGAGAACCCCGAACTCGCCTACGAGGCTGAAAGCGACGAGGAGCATCACCACGACCATACGGGCGCGTCCATCGTGAAGAGCGCGCTTCGCCACACCCTGCACGTCACTGTGTTCATCTTCATCGTGACGCTCCTTCTGAATGTGGTGCTCGAAACGGTGGGGGAAGATGCGCTCGCGCAGATCCTCGGTGCGAACGCGGCGCTGTCCGTTCTCGTATCAGCTATCGTGGGGCTCATCCCGAACTGCGCCGCGAGCGTGGTCATCGCCGAGCTGTACGTGGAAGGCGTTCTCGGGGCGGGCGCCATGTTCGCCGGCCTCCTCGTGTCGGCGGGCGTGGGGCTTCTCGTGCTGTTCCGCGCGAACCGCCGCCCCAAGCAGAACCTCCTTATCGTCGCCATCCTGCTTGTCGTGGGCATCGTGGCCGGCTTCGCGGTGTCGGTCGCGGGCATTGCGTTCTAGGTTCTGCTACACTGTTTCGAACACTACCAAACGGATCCCAAGCGGCGTAAAAGGGGCGGAAATCGTATGAAGCTTTTGGAAGAGCGCATCAGGCGCGACGGCGTGGTCAAGTCGGAAGGCGTGTTGAAGGTCGACAGCTTTCTGAACCATCAGATCGACATCGAGCTCGTCGACGAGATGGGCGCAGAGTTCGCCCGCCTGTTCGCAGGCGCCCCCATCAACAAGATCCTCACCATCGAGGCGTCGGGCATCGGCATCGCATGCATCGTGGCGCGCCACTTCGGCAACGCGCCGGTTGTGTTCGCCAAGAAGGCGCAGTCCATCAACCTTGACGGCGAGATGTACTCCACCAAGATCCAGTCGTTCACGCATGGCCGCATCTTCGACGTCATCGTGTCGAAGAAGTTCCTAAGCCCCGACGACCATGTGCTCATCATCGACGACTTCCTGGCCAACGGCTGCGCGTTGAACGGCCTCATCGAGCTCGTGAACGAATCGGGCGCGACCATCGAGGGCATCGGCATCGCGGTCGAAAAGGGCTTCCAGCACGGCGGCGACAAGCTGCGCGAGGCGGGCTACCACTTGGAGTCGCTTGCGGTGCTCGAATCGATGGATCCCAACACCGGTACCATCGTCTTCCGCGAGAACGCGTAAGGCGCGCTCAAGGGTGCCGCAGCGTTTCGCACGCGGCAAGATGGGCGCGAGGGCGGAAGTTTTTCTTGACGCTGCTGGCGCGCATCGCTAGTATATACAGTTGCGCTATTGGATAAGCGGGCCGTTAGCTCAGTTGGCAGAGCAGGGGACTTTTAATCCCAAGGTCCGGGGTTCGAATCCCCGACGGCCCACCATCTTTCAGCGCGGCAGAGCCAGCCTTGGCCTGCGCCGAACAGACTGGGGTATCGTCCAATGGCAGGACTCTGGTTTTTGGTACCAGCTATCTAGGTTCGAATCCTGGTACCCCAGCCATTTTCGTTGCAACTGGGAGCAATGAAAAAGGTGTCTGTAAGGTTGAGATGGGATTCGAACCGATGAGGTGGAATCCCGTCAAGAAAACGTGCCAGTGGCACGTTTTCAGGGATTCGCCCGAAGGCGCTTGCGTCGAGGGGTAGAGCATTTCGCGAAGCGGAACGTGGGAATCCTGGTACCCCAGCCATTCTGTTTGCCGTCAGAAGCAAGGAATGGCTTTCTCACAGCCGACAAGGCGGCTGCGCTTCTTCGAAAGCGCGAATACCTGGCGATTCCGCTCCGGATAAAGCGGTGACGAGAATCGCGCGGCATGACCGCGGGCCTGACAAGCAGGTAATTTGAAAGCCACAACATGGTTTTGTTGGTTTTGTGTGCTCTTACGCACTTTTCTTCCCCATCGAAAACTTAATAAGGTATCATCTATCTTCGCTGTCTTAAGACTACCTTTTGAGGAGAGCACAGTTGGCGAAACAAGATGTAATCGAGCTTGAAGGTACGGTCCTCGAGGCCCTGCCCAACGCGATGTTCAAGGTCGAGCTCGAAAACGGCCATGAAATCCTGGCCCACATTTCCGGCAAGATGCGTATGCACTACATCAAGATTCTTCCGGGAGACAAAGTAACGGTTGAACTTTCCGTTTACGACTTGAACCGCGGGCGCATCACGTACCGCTTCAAGTAACCGCGCACCCGCGCAACGCCTTTTGGCAATAACGTCTGCGGCTGGACGTTTGTATATAGAAAAGAACGCATAACCGAAAGGAATTTGAAATGAAGGTACGTCCTTCGGTCAAGAAAATGTGCGACAAGTGCAAAATCATCCGACGCCATGGCAAGGTTTTCGTGATCTGCGAGAACCCTCGTCATAAGCAGCGTCAGGGCTAGGAAGAAAGAAGGGGATATTACCTATGGCACGTCTCGTTGGTGTCGACCTTCCTCGCGATAAGCGCATTGAAGTCGGCTTGACCTACATCTACGGCATTGGCCTCACCACCTCTAAGAAGATCCTCGCGGAAACCGGCGTGAACCCGGACGTCCGCGTCAAGGACATCACCGAAGAGGACCTCGGCAAGCTCCGCGATTACATCCAGGCGAACCTCACCGTTGAAGGCGACCTGCATCGCGAAGTTTCCCAGAACGTGAAGCGCCTCATGGAGATTGGCTGCTACCGCGGTCTTCGTCATCGCAAGGGTCTGCCCGTTCGCGGCCAGCGCACGCATACCAATGCGCGCACCCGCAAGGGACCCCGTAAGCAAATCGGCGGCAAGAAGAAGTAAGGGAGCAGATAAGTGGCAGCTAAGAAACAAGTGCGTGCGCGCATCAAGCGCTCCGAGCGCAAGAACATTGCCGTTGGCGCCGCGCATATCAAATCCACGTTCAACAACACTATCGTGAGCATCACCGATCCTCAGGGCAACGTGATCTCCTGGCAGTCCGCCGGCACCGTCGGCTTCAAGGGTTCCCGCAAGTCCACGCCGTTCGCGGCGCAGATGGCTGCGGAAGCTGCTGCCAAGACGGCGATGGAGCACGGCCTGAAGAAGGTTGCCGTGTACGTGAAGGGCCCGGGTTCCGGTCGTGAAACCGCGATCCGTTCTCTCCAGGCTGCAGGCCTCGAAATCGCCAGCATCCAGGATTGCACCCCCATCCCGCACAACGGTTGCCGTCCGCGCAAGCGTCGTCGCGTGTAACTGAAAGGATCAGATAACCATGGCAATTAACAGAACTCCGGTTCTTAAGCGCTGCCGCCAGCTGGGCCTTGATCCCGTTGTGCTGGGGTACAGCAGCTCTAAAACTTCCAAGCGCGAGCCTAAGCGTCGTCGCAAGGAATCCGAATACGGCATGCAGCTTCGCGAGAAGCAGAAGGTGAAGTTCATCTACGGCGTCCTCGAGAAGCAGTTCCACGGCTACTTCGAGAAGGCCAAGCGCATGCCGGGCATCACCGGTGAGAACCTGATGCGCATCCTCGAGTCCCGTCTCGACAGCGTCGTGTTCCGCCTCGGCTTCGCCCGCACCCGCAAGGAAGCCCGTCAGATCGTCACCCACGGCCACATCCAGGTGAACGGCCGCCGCGTCGACGTTCCGTCCTTCCGCGTGAAGGCCGGCGACGTCGTCTCCGTGGCTCCCAAGTCCAAGGAACTGCTCGTCATCAAGAGCGCCCTCGTTTCGAACGCTCGCTTCGAGGTTCCGGCTTGGCTCGAGGTTGACATCGAGAAACTCCAGGGCAACGTTTTGGCCCTTCCGCAGCGCGATCAAATCGATTTGGACATTAACGAACAGCTTATTGTCGAACTTTACTCGAAGTAATCGCAGCATAGTAAGGAGGCTTACTCAACATGACGGAGTTCATGAGGCCTACTGTAACAACGGAAGAAGTCAACGACCGAGTAGCTCGCTACATCGTCGAGCCTCTCGAGCGCGGTTACGGCCATACGCTTGGCAACAGCTTGCGCCGTGTGCTTTTGTCCTCGCTTGACGGCGCCAAGGCGACCGCCATCCAGATCGAAGGCGTGCAGCACGAGTTCACCACGGCTGAGGGCGTCATCGAGGACATCACCGACATCGTGCTGAACGTGAAGGGCCTCGTTTTCCAGGCTCTGAACGACGACGTGACCGAAGCGACCGCGCATGTGCTCGCCGAGGGCCCCTGCACGGTGACCGGCGCCGACCTCGATGTCCCCACCGAGTTCACGCTCGTGAACCCGGAGCACGTCATCGCGACGGTTGCCGACGGCGGCACCCTCGACATGACGATCCGCATCGGCGTGGGCCGCGGCTACGTTTCCGCCGAGCGCAACAAGCGCACGGAGGATCCCATCGGGGTCATCCACGTTGACTCGCTGTTCTCGCCAGTGCGTCGCTGCACGCTCAACGTTACCGACACCCGTGTTGGTCAGCGTACCGACTACGACAAGCTCGTTCTCGAAGTCGAAACCGACGGCAGCATCGCTCCGACCGAGGCTGTCTGCCGTGCTGCGAATATCGTGAACCAGTACATGGGCGCGTTCCTGAGCCTTTCCAGCAACGACGAGGAAGAAGGGGAAGAGGTTCCCTCCATCTTCGCGCCTGAGGGCCAGGAGTCCAACGCCGAGCTTGACAAGCAGATCGAGGACCTGGACCTTTCGGTTCGCTCCTACAACTGCCTGAAGCGCGCTGGCATTCATTCCGTCCGTCAGCTCGTCGAGTTCTCCGAGAACGACCTGCTGAACATCAGGAACTTTGGTGCGAAGTCCATCGAAGAAGTGAAGGATAAGCTCATTTCGATGGATCTCAATTTGAAGCAATAGGAGACCGAGATCATGAGACACAACAAGAAGGGGCGCAAGCTGGGCACCGACTGGAGCCACACTAAGGCCATGAAGCGCAGCCTTGTCAAGGCCCTTTTCCTGAACGACCGCATCAAGACGGTCGAGTCGCGCGCCAAGGAGATTCGTCCTGACGTCGACAAGATCATCACCTGGGCGAAGAAGGGCGACCTGCATTCCCGCCGTCTCGCCATCGCTGCCCTGGGCAACGATAAGGAACTCGTTCGCGAGATCTTCGAGAAGGTCGAGCAGGGTCTGTTCGCCGACCGTCAGGGCGGCTACACCCGCATTATGAAGCTTGGCTTCCGCAAGGGCGACAACGCTCCGATGGTCATCATGGAGCTCTGCACCGAGCCCGTGGCCAAGAAGGAGAAGAAGGCTGAGGCGAAGCCGGCAGCCAAGAAGGTTGCTCCGAAGAAGGTTGAAGAGCCCAAGGCCGAGGCTGCTGAAGAAGCCAAGGCTGAGGAAGCTCCCGCCGAGGAAGCGACCGAGGAGAAGGCTGAATAGCTTTCATCTCGCGTAAGCGATTTGCGTATGAAGGGCCGAGCATTTGCTCGGCCCTTTTTCATTGCGCGGTATACTGCACGAATGCAACTCAACGTCCAGACATATATCGCGCGCGATTCCCTCGTTCACGCACTCGATGCGCGCGTGAAGGTGGCGCTGCTCCTCGCGTTCTCGATCGCGTTGTTTTTCGTGGACACCTGGGCGGGGCTTCTCGTCGCCGCGATCCTCTACACTTGTGCGCATGCGGCGAGCCGCCTTCCGCTCGGCGCTATCGCCAAAATGGGCGTCCCGCTCTACGTCTTGGTCGTAATCGCGCTTTTGTTCGGGTCGATTTCCCTCAACTACCAGGCGCTTCAGGAACCGACCGAGGCGGCGGCCCGTATGGCCGGAGCATTCGCGCTCTTCTCGCCGTTCGAACTTGTGGGTCCCGTCGGCATCAATCCCGTCGGGTTCGGGTGCGCGCTCTTCAACGGCGCGCGCGTCGTCATCTTGCTCTACGCGAGCCTGCTCGTGAGCCTTTCCACCACTTCCGAAGACGTTCGTTTCGCGTTCGTCAGCTTCCTGCGTCCGCTTCGACGCGTGAAGGTTCCCGTCGACGACGCCGCAAGCGCGCTGTCGATCGCGCTCCGCTTCATCCCCCAGACCGCCCAGGAACTCGCCTCTGTGCGCAACGCTCAGTGGGCGCGCGGTGCCGCCTTCGAGGGATCGGGGCCCGCAGCTGCGCTCAAGGCGTGGACCTGCGTGCTCATCCCCCTGTTCGTACGACTGTTCCGTCGCGCCGACGCGCTCGCACAGGCGATGGACGCTCGCTGCTACAGCGTCGCTGCTTCGGGCGGCAAGCGAACCTCCCTAACCGAAAAGCATGCGCGTCCGATCGAGGTGGTGGCCCTTTTAGCAGGGTTTGCCCTCGCTTTTGCCCTCGCCGTCTTCTTCTAGCAGCGTTTTTCCTCCTCTCGCGCCATCGAGCGCCACACGCTATGCGCTCGCTTGCCGTGCGCGCTCGCGGTCGTGGTATAGTGCTGAATTGTCAGATTCTTGAAGCTCTCGAATCGTTCGGGCGTTCCAAGATGCTAAGTGAATCCTTCGAGGAGGTTTTTGCATGGGCATGATCGTAGACGTGTTCGGGCGCGAGGTTCTCGATTCTCGCGGTAACCCCACGGTTGAAGTGGAAGTGGCGCTCGACGACGGTTCGTTCGGCCGCGCCGCTGTTCCCTCGGGCGCGTCGACTGGCGCATTCGAGGCGGTTGAGCTGCGCGATTGCGACACGCACCGCTACATGGGCAAGGGCGTGCTCGACGCCGTGGCCCACGTGAACGAGGACATCGCCGAGGCGCTCATCGGCTTCGAGGCCGAAGACCAGCGCGCGATCGATGCGGCGATGCTCGAGATCGACGGTACCGACAACAAGGGCGCGCTCGGCGCGAACGCCATTCTCGGCGCGTCGCTCGCCTGCGCGAAGGCCGCCGCGGAATCGGCCGCGCTTCCTCTTTACAAGTACGTCGGCGGGATCGGCGCGCACGTGCTTCCGACGCCGATGATGAACATCCTGAACGGTGGCGTCCATGCCGACAACAACGTCGACTTCCAGGAATTCATGATCATGCCCGTCGGCGCGGCGACCTTCGCCGAGGCGCTGCGTTGGTGCTCCGAAATCTACCATACGCTCAAGAAGGTCCTGCACGAGGCGGGGCTCGGCGGCGGCGTCGGTGACGAAGGCGGCTTCGCGCCCAACTTCACCACGAACGAGGAGCCGCTCCAGTACATCGTGAAGGCATGCGAAGCCGCAGGCTACAAGCCCGGCTCCGACATCATGTTCGCGATGGACCCGGCATCGACGGAGTTCTACAACGCAGAGACCGGCAAGTACGAGCTCAAGGGCGAAGGCCGCGAGCTCACGAGCGCCGAGATGGTCGACTACTGGGCCGCGCTCGTCGAGAAGTACCCCATCATCTCCATCGAAGACGGCATGGCCGAGGAGGATTGGGACGGCTGGAAGGCGTTGACCGACCGCATCGGCAACAAGGTCCAACTTGTGGGCGACGACCTGTTCGTCACGAACTCCAAGCGCCTTGCGAAGGGCATCGAGCTCGGGTGCGCGAACGCCATCCTCATCAAGGTGAACCAGATCGGCAGCCTCACCGAGACGCTCGAGGCCATCGAGATGGCCAAGCGCGCCGGGTACGCCTGCGTGATGAGCCATCGCTCCGGTGAAACCGAGGACACGACGATCGCCGACTTGGCCGTGGCCTGCAACACCGGCCAGATCAAGACGGGCGCGCCCTGCCGCAGCGACCGCGTCGCGAAGTACAACCAGCTGCTTCGCATCGAGGAAGAGCTCGGCGACCAGGCGGAATACGCCGGCCTGTCCGCGTTCTACAACATCAAGGCACCGGTGGCGTAAGGCACCTCATCACCGCCCGTTTCGCGAAAGGGAGCATGCCTGACCAAGGCGCGCTCCCTTTCTTCGTATGCGCGCTCATTCGAAGCAACCTGAAAAAGCGCGAGAACGCTCATGCCGTGCGCACCATCTTATAGTTGGAAGGCTATAATAATCAGCAACGAATAGGGGCGCGTCGCCGCACTTCGCGGTGGCGCTTTTTTTCTGCGAAAGGGGACTGACGATATGCCAGAAATGATCTCGCTGGAGGAGGCGCGCGATCTCGTGCTTGCGCACGTCGCGGCAACGCCGGTGGAAACGGTGCCGGTGCTCGACGCGGTGGGGCGCGTCGCGGCTGCCGACCTTGCAAGCGACATCGACATCTCGCCGTTCGCGCATTCCGCGATGGACGGGTTCGCCGTCCATGCGGCCGAGCTTGAGGGCGCGAGCGAAGACAACCCGGTGGAGCTCGACGTCATCGCCGAGATCGGCGCGGGAGACGTGTACGACGGCCCGATCGAAGCTGGCCAGTGCGTGCGCATCATGACGGGCGCGCCTTTGCCGGACGCCGCCGACGCTGTGGTGAAGTACGAGATCGTCGGCATCGTCTCGGGCGATGGCAAGCCGGGCAGCCGTGTGTCGTTCACCGCGCCGACCAAGCTTCGCAACAACGTGCGCGAAGCGGGCGAGGAAGCGCATGCGGGCGAGGTCGTCGTGCATGCGGGCGAGGTCATCGGCACGGCGGGCGTGGGTTTCTTGGCCGGCTGCGGCGTGCTCGAGGTTCCCGTGCACCGCGCTCCGAAGGTCGCCATCGCGGCGACGGGCTCGGAATTGGTCGACCCGTCCGAGGTTCCCACGGCGGGCAAGATCCGCAACTCGAACAGCATGGCGCTCGCGGCATGCGCGAAGGCGGCCGGCTGCGAGCCGACTATCCTTCCGATCGTGGAGGACACCTACGAGGCGCTCGAGGAAACGGTGCGTCAGGCCGTGCGCGACTACGATTTCATCATCACGACGGGCGGTGCCGCGAACGGCGACTTCGACTTCATCAAACCGGTCGTTGAAGGCACGGGCGAGCTGCTCATGACGACGGTGAACATGCGCCCGGGCAAGGCGCAGACCTTCGGCATCGTCGAGGGCACGCCGGTGTTCGGCCTGCCGGGCAACCCTGCGGCGGCGTATTGCGGCTTCGAGATGATCATCCGCCCGGCGCTGCGCAAGATGCAGGGGTATTCCCATTTCGAGCGCCCCATCGTGAAGGCGCGCCTCGCCGTCGACACCAAGAAGAAAGACCCGCGTCGCTTCTTCCTGCGCGCGACGCTCACCAAAGACGACGATGGGTACGTCGTGACGCCCGCGAAGAACCAGAGCTCAGGGCTGTTCGGGCCCATCCAGCGCAGCAACTGCATGGCCATCATGCCCGAGGGAGTCGGGTCGCGCAGCGCGGGGTCGCTCATCGACTGCGTGCTGCTCGACGTGCCCGAGGAAGTGCTTCTCTAGTTTAGAATCGGCCATCTGCGCGATGGCCTGCGAGAAAGGATCATCATGAGCGTTGAAAAACCGATTTTCGCCATCATCACGTGCTCGGACACGCGCGGTCCTGAGTGCGACACGGCGGGCGACGCGCTCGAGTCGCTGATCGAGGAAGCGGGTTGGCTCTGCCGCACCCACATGATCGTGAAGGACGACCGTGCGGGAATCGCCGCCGCCATCAAGCGCTGCACCGACGACTTGAAGGTCGACATCGTCCTGACGTGCGGCGGAAGCGGCCTTTCCCCGCGCGACAACACGCCCGAGGCGACGCGAGACGTCTGCGAACGCGAGGTTCCCGGCATCGCCGAGGCCATGCGCTACCACAGCCTGCAGATCACTCCGTACGCCATGCTTTCCCGCGCCGTGTGCATGCAGCGCGGAAACACCCTCGTCATCAACCTCCCCGGCAGCGAGAAGGCCGCCCGTGAGAATTGGGACGGCATCGTCGCGGCGCTTCCCCATGCCGTGAAGATGATGGCCGGCGGCGGCCACTGATCGTGCGCGGCGCAGCGCCGCATGTGTCAGCTTTGTTTCCAAAAGCGTCCGAATCGACTCGTCGTTCGGGCGCTTTTTTCATGAGTGCTATACTTTTCAACCGATTGAAGGCGACGAGAAAGGCTTGGATCGGTGGAGGAGCTCATCAACGGCTTCACGGGATTTGCCCGCAAGGCTCAGCAACAGCAGAAACAGCAGCATCCCATGCTGCGTTCGACGAAGCCGGCGGAAGAGCGCGCCCCTGAAGAGGAGGAACCGGCCGAGAAGCCCGTGTTCGACCCCGATAAGCTCGCGCTTATCCCCGAGACCGATCGTCGCTGGTCATGGGTCGAAATCGACCTGGGCGCCATCAGGCACAACGTCGGCGTGGCGCGCAGCATCATCGGCCGCGATACCCGTCTGCTCGCCGTGGTGAAGGCAGATGCTTACGGGCACGGCGCCGTGCAGGTGGCGAAGTGCGCGCTCGCCGCGGGCGCCGACTACCTGGCGGTGGCCACGGTGGACGAGGGCATCAAGTTGCGCGAGGGTCTCGTTGGCGCGCCTGTCCTCATTTTGTCCCAGCCGCCCATCTCGTCCATCCCGCTTCTCCTTGCCTACAAGATCATGCCGAGCGTCTACACGCCCGATTTCGCCATCGCGTACGCGGAGAAGGCCGACGAGTACGGCGTCCGCGCGCCGTTCCATCTGGCGGTGAACACGGGCATGAACCGCATCGGCGTGCGATTCGACGAGGTGGTCGACTTCATGCGCAAGGTGAGCTTCCACCGCGCGCTCGACCTCGTCGGCACGTTCACGCACTTCGCGACCGCGGATTGCGAGGGCACGCTCGACTTCAGCATCCAGGCGAAGCGCTTCTACGAAGCCGTCCAGTCGCTGCGCGAGGTGGGAATCGACCCCGGTATCGTGCATTGCGCGAACTCCGCGGCGACGGTGCGCTACCCTAAGGTCCACTTCGACATGGTGCGCTGGGGCGTTTCGCTCTATGGCCTGCACACCTGCCCCGAAACGCGCACGATGGTCGACCTCAAGCCGGCCATGAGCGTGCATGCCCGCATCACCGACACTCGCGTGCTTCCCATGAGCGAGGGCGTGAGCTACGGCTTGAATTACCGCAGCCCCGGCAGCGTGAAGATCTGCACGATCCCCGTCGGTTACGCCGATGGCCTGAACAGACGCCTGTCAGGGCAGACCGACTTCATCGTCGACGGCACGCGCGTGCGCCAGGTCGGCAACATCTGCATGGACCAATGCATGTTCGAAGTCGATTTGCGCACGTACGGCACGCGTCGCCGCATTGACCCGCAGATCGGTGACGAGGTGGTGCTCGTGGGGCGCCAGGGCGATTCCGTGGTGACGCTCGACGACATGGCGAACAAGGTCGGGACGATTCATTACGAGCTTGCCTGCGCATTCGGGATGAGAATGCCGAAGGTGTACGTGTAATGTCGAAACCTCATATTCCGCTCGATGAGATTCGCGCTTCGGTCGAAGCGTGCCATCGTTGCCCGCTTGCCGGAGGGCGGACGCAAACCGTGTTCGGCGTGGGCAATCCCCAGGCGCGCGTGCTCATCGTGGGCGAGGCTCCGGGTCGCAACGAGGACTTGCAGGGCGAACCGTTCGTGGGCGCGGCGGGACATCTGCTCGACGAGCTTTTGGCAGTTGCCGGCCTTGCGCGCGGCGACGTGTTCATCGCGAACGTGCTGAAGTGCCGCCCTCCCGGAAACCGCGACCCGCGTCCCGAGGAAATCGAGCTGTGTGCCCCGTTTTTGCGCGAGCAGACGCGCACCATCATGCCCGACTTCATCGTGACGCTCGGGAATTTCGCGACCAAGTTCATCCTGAAGACCGAAATCGGCATAACGCGCCTTCATGGGACGCTCCAGCATGCGGGGCGCTTCAGCGTGTTCCCGATCTTCCATCCTGCGGCGGCGCTGTACGACAGCCGCAAGCGCGAATCGCTCGAAAACGATTTTGCCACGTTGGGGGAGCTTCTGCTTCAAGCGGGAATTGAGGGAAGCCTTGCGGCGCAAGCGGCGGCACGGCGGGAAGCTCAGGAACAGGCGCGGCTCCAGGCGGCGCAGGCCGCATCGGCTGCTGCCGCGAGCATGACGCCACGCTCTCCAGAGCGGCTTGAGGAGCCGCAGCCCGAAAGCATGCCTGAACAGCCTCACCTGCTCTAACGTTGGGAAACGATATGACCTTCAACGCAATCGAATACATCAACACGCCTCGGTGGCTTACGTCGCGGCTGGGGCTCGATCGGACGCGCGAGCTGCTCGACCGTCTTGGGAGGCCTCAGGATTCCCTTCGGTTCGTGCACGTCGCGGGGACCAACGGGAAGGGCTCGACCTGCGCGTTCCTTTCGTCCATCCTCGTTGCGGCGGGGTACAGGGCGGGGCTTTTCACGAGCCCCTATATCGAAACGTTCCACGAACGCATCCGCGTCAACGGCGAAAACATCTCCGACGACGAGCTCACCTGGGCCACGCTTCGGGTTCGCGATGCGGCCGAGGCGATGGAAGCGGAAGGCGGCGAGCATCCGACCGAGTTCGAGCTCATGACCGCGGTCGCGCTCGTGCATTTCGCGCGCGTGAAGTGCGACATCGTCGTGCTCGAGGTGGGGTTGGGCGGACGTCTCGATTCGACGAACGTCATCGACGCGCCCGAGGTGGCGGTCATCGCGCCGATCGCGCTCGACCACACCAACCTGCTCGGGAATACGCTCGGCGAAATCGCGCACGAGAAGGCGGGCATCGTCAAGCCCTCGTCCGTCGTCGTGTCGTGGCCGCAGGATGCCGAGGCCATGGAAGTCATTCGCGCGAAGGCGGCCGAATGCGGCTGCGAGCTGCGCATTCCCGACTTTGACGAGCTTTCCGTGGGCGAGGTTTCCTCCCGACCGGAAGCGGATGTTGGCGCTGGAGGGTCGAGCGTCCTGCGTCGTGCCTTCATGTACCGGGGTACTCGTTACGCGACGCGTCTTTTGGGTACGTACCAACCATCGAACGCGGCGCTCGCCATCGAGGCTGCGTATGCCCTTCGTCTGCACGGATGGGACGTTCCCGACCAGGCGATAGCAAAGGGCATCGCGGCAACCGCTTGGCCTGCGCGTTTCGAGCTACTTGATCAGCCCCAGGGCTGCCCGCGCGTCGTCGTCGACGGCGGGCACAACCCGCAGGGCGCGGGCGTGCTCGCGGCATCGCTTCGCGACGTGTTTCCCGGCGAACGCCCGGTGTTCCTCATCGGCGTGCTTGCCGACAAGGACTACCGGCACATGCTCGACCGCGTGGCCTCCCTGGGACGCGCCTTCGTGTGCGTGACGCCGCCGAACCCGCGTGCGCTTTCCGCGCACGACCTGGCGCAGGCGATTCGGGAAGCCATCGGCCCCGAGAACCCGGCGCCGATCGAGGAGGCCTCCGATTTCCCCGACGCGGTGCATCGTGCGTGCGAACTGGCCGGGGCGGACGGACTCGTCTGCGCGTTCGGGAGCCTCTATTCGATTGGCGACGTGAAAGCCGCGTTCGCCGAGGCGATGGGGTAGGGCGCGTTCTCCTGCCGTGGCGAGCCGTCTCGCCCGGCGCTATTTCCCGCATTCCTCCAAGGCGTTGCCGTAGCGGCAACGCCTTTTTCACGTTATTGAAACTTCTTCCTAACAACTATTGATACTTTGTATCGATTCGTTATAGAATAGCTACTGTTTTAGTAACAATTAACCAACGAAAGAGGGGGGATGCGTCATGGAGGCGTTGACTGACGTGGTGGTGCTGTCGCGCATACAGTTCGCGCTCACGGTTGCGTACCACTTCATATTCGTGCCGCTTTCGATAGGGCTCGGATTGATCACGGCGATCTTCGCGACGAAGTATTACCGATCGAAGGACGAGAAGGACGGCGCGGCGACGCGCTTTTGGGTGAAGATCTTCACGGCCACGTTCGCCATCGGCGTGGCGACTGGCATCACGATGGAGTTCTCGTTCGGAACGAACTGGGCCGACTACTCGCGTTTCGTGGGCGACATCTTCGGCGCACCGCTCGCCGCCGAGGCGCTCTTCGCGTTCTTCTTGGAGTCGGTGTTCTTGGGCGTGCTCCTGTTCGGCCGCAACAAGGTCTCGCGCAGGTTCTATACCGTTTCCGCCTGGCTCGTGTGGGTGGGGTCGTGCCTGAGCGCGCTCTGGATCCTCATCGCTAACTCGTGGATGCAGACGCCCGCGGGTGCGAGCCTCGCCGCCGACGGGAAGCGCGCCATCATCACCGACTTTCTCGCCGCCGCGACCAACCCGTCCATCGTGCCGCGCTACACGCACGTCGTCGTCGCGCTGCTCATCATGGGCGCGTTCGCGTCGCTCGCGGTCGGCGGGTGGTACCTGCTGAAGAAGAAGCACGTCGACTTCGCGATGAAGACGGTGCGCATCGGCGCCATCGTCGGGATCGTCGCCTCCTGCGCGATGATCGTGACGGCGCATGCGTCGGCGGTCCAGGTATCGCAAGAACAGCCGACGAAGCTCGCCATGATGGAGGGTATGTACTCGGACGAGGTTCCGCCGCTGTACGCGTTCGGCTGGGTCGATGAAGAGAACCAGCAGGTCATCGCCCCGTTCGCCATTCCCGGCGGCACGAGCTTCCTCGCCACCGGCACATGGGACACCGAGTACCAGGGCCTGAATTCCCTCGCGCAGACCGACAAGTACGCCGACATGGACGTCAAGGGCCAGCCCGTGAACCTCGTGTTCCAGTCGTACCACCTCATGGTCGCCATGTACGGTCTCATCCTCGTGACGGCGGTGCTCGCGATCGCGTTCACGGCGCGCGGCGGACGAGCCAAGTCGATGCGCTGGCTGCAGAAGCTGTTCGTCGTGTCGCCCCTGTTCCCGTTCATAGCTATCCAGGTGGGCTGGATCACGGCCGAGGTCGGCCGCCAGCCGTGGGTCGTCTATCCTTCCACGACCGGCCCCGACGGCGTGTCGCTGCTGACGAGCGATGCTATCTCGCAGTCGGTTTCGGCGCCCGAGCTTCTGGCAACGCTTGCGATCTTCATCGCGGTGTACGCGCTGCTCTTCGTCGGATGGGCGCGCGTGGTGTCGCACCTGATCAGCCGCGGGCCGGTTGACGACGAGAAGGCGGACACGCAGGCGCATCTTGCGAATGCGACGGGCAACGAAGGCGGTGAGGGACGATGACGGTTCTGCAGGTACTCTGGTTCTTCCTGATATTCGTGCTGATAGCGGGGTATTTCGTGCTGGACGGCTTCGACTTGGGCGCAGGCGTTCTGTACCCGGTGCTCGCGAAGACCGAGAAGGAGCGCGCGCTCGTGCGTCGCAGCATCGGACCGGTGTGGGACGGCAATGAGGTGTGGCTGCTCACGGCGGGCGGCGCCCTGTTCGCGGCGTTTCCGCCGGCGTACGCGACGACGTTTTCGGGCTTCTACCTTGCGGTGATGCTCGTCCTGTTCGGGCTCATCGTGCGCGCGGTGTCGTTCGAGTTCCGCGCCCATGACCCGAAATGGGCGCGCGTGTGGGATATCTGCTTCGTCGTGGGGTCGCTTCTGCCGGCGCTTCTGCTCGGGGTCGCCGTGGGCAACGCCTTCGCAGGGATTCCCCTTGCGGCGAACGGCGATTACGCCGGTGTCCCGCTTCTGGGACTCATCACGCCATTCACGCTGCTCGTCGGGCTTTTGGGGTGCGCGATGTGCCTTGCCGCCGGAAGCCTGTGGGTCGCGCTGAAGACGCCGGTCGAAAGCGCCATCCGCGCCCGTGCGCGCAAGCTTTCCCGTGCGCTGCAGGCATGCGTCGTCGTGCTGTTCCTCGCGGTGAGCGCGTACTCGCTTTTTGGCGTGCGTCCTGAAATCGAGGGCGCGATGTGGCCGCTTTGCTGGGTGCTCGCCGCTGCGTTCCTCGTCTGCGTCGTCGCCTCCCTCTACGCTGGCCAGGCGAAAAACAGCGACCTCGCGGCGTTCGTCCTGCAGTCGGCGGGGGCGGTCCTTCTCGTGGCCCTGCTTGCGGCATCGATGTTCCCGAACCTCGTCGTCGCGGCGCCGGGAAGCGCGGGCGCCACCATCACGGCTGCGAGCGCGGCCTCCTCGGAGCTCTCGCTCGCGTGGATGACGGGCATTGCCGCCATCGGCGTCCCGCTCGTGCTCGTCTACCACATCATCGTCTACCGCACGTTCCGCGGCCGCTTGAGCGAGAAGGATGTGGCGTAAATGGAAAAACGGCTGTACCTGAAATGGCTCTCCGCCCTCTGCGCGCTCATGGCGCTGTTCGGGATCGGCGTCTTCGCCGTCGGCTACAAATCCCTGAGCATCGGGCGCGTCGCGACGGTCGCGGCGCTTCTCGTGGCGGCTGCCGTCCTTGCCGCGGTTTCTCGCCGCCGGCCATCCCAACGCTAGGTCGTCCATGGGAAGCGGCTTCAGCCGAGCCGCTTCCCATGCAGCCGCCTTTCGCATGACGGCAACAAAAAGGCCCCGCATAAGCGGGGCCTTCTCACGTGCGGCGAGAACTTACAGGTTGTCGATGTACTCGACCAGATCGCCGACGGTTTCGAGGCCTTCCGGCTCGCCGAAGTCGACATTGCACTTCTCCTCGAGGTCGCAGATGAGCTCGACCATGTCGAGGGAGTCGATTCCGAGATCGTCGAACGTGGAGTCCTCGGTCACGTTCTCGGGATCGATGTCGAGGTTCTCCTGGAGAACTTCCTTGATGGTATCAAGCGTAGCCATTGAAGGCGTCCTTTCTCACGGTAAAACGAACGGCAAGCATTGTACCGTAAGCTTTAAGCCTTCTGCTTCAAAAGGCCGTAACCTCCATCGTCGCGGCGGTAAAGAACATTGACGAGATTGGTGTCGCGGTCGGTGTAGACGAAGAAGTCGTGGTCGAGCAGGTCGATCTGCACGAGCGCTTCCTCTTCCGTGAGCGGGGCGAACTCCATTTCCTTCACGCGGACCACCTCGTCGCCCGACAGCTCGTCCATAAGGCCGTCGAGATCGAGCTCTCCGGTGGAAGCGGGGATGGCCGACGCGTCGACGGTCTTCTCGCCCGTGCGGGTCTTGCGGTCGACCACGCGCGTCTTGAACTTGCGCAGCTGGCGCAGCACCTTCGCGGCTGCGACGTCGATCGCGGCGTACATGTCCTCTTCGCGCTCTTCCACGCGGATGATGTGGCCCTTCGTGCGCAGCGTGACTTCGCAGGTGTCGGGACGCGGGTTCGCCGGATTCTTCTCCTTGCTGAGGACGACTTCGGCGTTGAGCGGGTCGATGTCCATGACCTTCATGGAATTGCCGATTTTCGCCTCGGCGTATTCGCGCAGTGCGTCGGTTACAGGCATTTTGCGGCCGGATACGGTAATGCTCATACTTACCACCTCACAATCGTGGCGAATAAAAAACAGCCCGGGCGGAATGCCCGCAGGCTCATGCGGGTTCGCTGTGATTTCCTCTTACCCGTTGCATGATTCCCGTGGCTCCTTACCTCGAAGCTGACATATCACAGCATAACGCAAAACGCCGCACGTGAAAGGGGGAGATTTGAGCCTTATCGGGCAACACTTTTATGACAATCCCAGGTGAAAGGCACTTTTTCGTGTAAGGAAACGCCCACGTTGCCCGATAATGAGAGAAACGCCCGAACGCGTGGCGTGTGCTTTGGGCGCACGCCGGATTGGAAATCGCAGCATGACCGACCATAACGCACATAACGCGGCAGCGCCCGAGGGCAAGCCCTCCGAGCCGGGCCGCATCTACATCAACGAGGTGCAGGGGCACCAGGCGCGCTACCGCAAGCTCGTGCAGTTCACGAGCTCGTCGACGAAGGCGGCGGGCGCCATGCTCCTCGGCGCCATCGTGGCGCTTATCGTGGCGAACACCGCGGCAAGCGGCCCGTTCGCGGAGTTCTGGCACACCGAGGTGGGCTTCATCTTCGGCGACAGCCATGCGACGCTGTCGCTTTCCCACATCATCAACGACGTCTTCATGGCGGTGTTCTTCCTGCTCGTCGGCCTGGAGATCAAGTACGAGATGACGGTGGGCGAGCTCACCAACATCCGCCAGGCCATCCTGCCCATCGTCGCCGCTGTAGGCGGCGTGCTCGCGCCGATCGCGATCTACGCGGCGCTCAACGCCGGCAACCCCGAGACTGCAGGCGGCTGGGGCGTTCCCACCGCGACTGACATCGCGTTCGCGCTCGGCATCCTGGCGCTGCTGGGCAACCGCGTGCCCAACGGCGTGCGCGTGTTCCTAAGCACGCTCGCCGTGGCCGACGACATCATCGCCATCCTCGTGATCGCGGTGTTCTACGGGCAGAGTCCGTCTTTGTTCTGGCTCGCGTGCGCGGCGGTCGTGTTCTGCGTCCTTCTGCTCATGAACAAGAGCCACGTGTATTCGCTGTACGCGTATCTGCTGGTCGGAGCCGTGCTGTGGTACTGCGTGTTCATGTCGGGTGTGCATTCGACCATTGCCGGCGTCCTTCTTGCCTTTACCATCCCGTCGGGGTCGCGCGTGAACCTGAAGAGCTTCGTGCGCTGGTCCGACCAGAAGGTGAGCGAGGCGAAAAGCTCGTTCGACGCGCAGGCTCCCGTCATCGGCCAGGAGGAATACCTGGAGACGGTGTCATCGCTTTCGCGCGTGGCCAAGCAGGTCGTGCCGCCGGCGACGCGGCTCGAGCACCTGCTGTACCCATGGGTGTACTTCGGCATCCTGCCCCTGTTCGCGCTCACCAATGCCAACGTGAGCCTCGTCGGGACCGACCTGTCCTCGCTTATCGCGAACCCGGCGCTTCTCGGCGTGTTCTTCGGGCTTGTGGTGGGCAAGCCGCTCGGCATCGTGGCGGCGAGCTTCATCGTGGTGAAGTTCAAGGTGGCGAACCTGCCCGAGAACGTGAACTGGATGCACATGGTGGGTGCCGCTATTCTGGGCGGCGTCGGGTTCACGATGTCCATCTTCGTAGCGAACCTGGCGTACGCCGATGCCACGACAATTGCCGCGGCGAAGCTCGGTATTCTGGCCGCGTCCCTGGTCGCGGGCGTGGCGGGCTTCGCATTCCTAGCCCTGCAGGCGAAGTCGGCGCGCAGCCAGGGCGTCGCCTACATGTCGATCGGCCCGAGCGAGATGCGTCGCCAGACGGCTGGCGAGGAAGCCAACGCCGCGTCCGAGAAGCTGCTGAGCGAGATCAGCGACCCCGAGGTCATCCGCGGCGTGGAGCGCGCGCTCGCCGGATGCGACGGCATCGCGGAGGTCGCTGTGAAGGTGGGCGAACGCGAAGAGAAGTAGCGGCGACGGGCCCTTGGGAGGCCGAGCGCGTGAGCTCGCGTGCGCCTTGCGCTATACTTTCCCGCAGTGTTTTCAAACGATGGGAAGGTCGGTTCAATGGACACTGCCGCTATCGTTCTCGCCGCTGGCGCGGGAACCCGCATGAAATCGAAGAAGCCCAAGGTCGCGCACGAGATTCTGGGCAAGCCGCTCGTTCGCTGGGTCGTCGACGCCGCGCGCGAGGCGGGTGCTGGGCGCATCGTGTCGGTCGTGGGCCATGCGCGCGAGGTCGTGGAGCCCCTCGTTGCCGATACCGAAGTGGTCGTCCAAACCGCGCAGCGCGGCACGGCAGATGCGGTCCTCACCTGCAAAGACGCGCTTTCCGATTTCGACGGGTCGCTGCTCGTCCTGTCGGGCGACTGCCCGCTCATCACGCCCGAAACCATCCGCGAGCTCTCGCGCATGCGCGCCGAGTCGGGCGCGGCCGTGGTGGTGCTCACGATGAAGCTCGACGACCCCTTCGGTTACGGACGCATCATCCGCGACGCCGACGGGCGCGTCGAGCGCATCGTCGAGCAGAAGGACGCCAACGCCGCCGAGGCCGCGGTTACGGAATGCAACTCCGGGTTCTACTGCTTCGACGCCAAGGCGCTTTTCGAGGCGCTCGAGCAGGTGGGGAGCGACAACGCCCAGGGCGAGTTCTACCTGACCGACGTGCTCGAGATCTGCCGCGCCGCCGGCCGCGACGTGCTCGCCCTTGTCGCAACCGATCCGGCCGAGTGCCTCGGCGTGAACTCCCGCGCGCAGCTCGCGGTGGCAACCGGCCAGCTCCAGCGCCGCATCAACGCCCGCCACATGGCGGCCGGCGTCACCATGTGGGATCCGTCCCAGGTGTGGATCGGCCCCGACGTGGAAATCGAGCAGGACGTCGAGCTTCTGCCGCAGACGTTCCTCCTCGGCAAGACCTCGGTGGGCGAGGGGTCGATCGTGGGGCCGAACACGCGTCTTACCGACACCGTAGTTGGGCGCGGCTGCACCGTCGACGAGACGGTCGCCATCGAGGCCGCCATCGACGAGGGCGCGACGTGCGGACCGCGCGCCTACCTGCGCCCCGGAGCGCATCTGTGCGAGGGCGCGAAGGCCGGCACGCACGTGGAAATCAAGAAGTCGACGATCGGCAAGGGAAGCAAGGTTCCTCACTTAAGCTACATCGGCGATGCCACGATCGGCGAGGGCGTGAACATCGGCGCCGGGTCGATCACCTGCAACTACGACGGCTCCAAGAAGTGGCCGACCACCATCGGCGATAAGGCCTTCATCGGCAGCGACACCATGATGGTGGCGCCGGTGAACGTGGGGTCGCACGTCGTCGTGGGCGCGGGATCGGTCATCACCGAGGACGTGCCTGACGGCGCGCTCGGCATCGGGCGCGCGCGCCAGAAGAACATCGAGGGTTGGGTGGAAAAGCACCGCTAGCGCCTCTTTCGTCACGTCGCCGCCCTCCGGGGCGGCTTCTCGCCTATCCGTTTTCAGGGGAATGAGGGGAAAATGAAACGGGATTATCCGCATCTGTGCGCGCCGCTTAAAGTGGGGCGCCTCACGCTTCGCAACCGCATGTGCTCGGCACCGATGGGGGCGACCGACATCACGGCGGAAGGCACGCCCGGGCCGCGCACGCAGGGGTTCTACGAGCTGCGCGCGAAGGGAGGCGCTGCGGTCGTCACGGTGAGCGAGCTTGTGGTGCACCCGGAGACCGACGGGTCGCAGATGCTTCGACTTTCGCTTAAAACGCCTGGCCAGCTCGGCGCCTTCACGTACGTCGCCGACGCGATCAAACGCCATGGGGCGGTTGCCTCCATCGAGCTTTCCCATTCGGGCCAGTACGCGGGAACCTACATGGTCGACAAGAAGAGCAAAGCGGGGCTGTGCCAGTGGGGCCCCTCCGACGGCACGCGTCCCGACGGCATGCCCGTCCGCGCGCTTTCCCACGAGCAGATCGAGAGCATCGTCGCCGCGTACGGCGAGGCGGCGGCGCTTGCCAAGCGCGCCGGGTTCCAGATGGTCATGGTGCACGCGGGGCATGGCTGGCTCATCAACCAGTTCCTCTCCCCGTACTTCAACAAGCGCGAGGACGAGTACGGCGGACCGCTCGAGAACCGCGTGCGCTTCGCCCGCGAGGTGCTCGCGTCCGTGCGGGCGGCCGTGGGACCAGGGTTCCCCATCGAGCTGCGCATGAGCGGCGCCGAGCTCTTCGACGGCGGCTACGACGTGGACGAAGGCGTGCGCATCGCGTGCGCGCTCGAGGACATGGTCGATCTTCTGCACGTTTCGGCAGGGTCCTATCAGTTCGGCTTCTCCGTCACGCACCCCTCGATGTTCCGCGACCACGGCTGCAACGTGTACTTGGCGGCGGAGATCAAGAAGCATGTGAGCATCCCCGTGGTCACGCTCGGCGGCCTTTCCGACCCGGCCCAGATGGAGGACATCATCGCGTCGGGCAAGGCGGACGCGGTCGCGATGGCGCGCGGGCTTCTGGCCGACCCCGAGCTTCCCAACAAGGTCATGTCGAACCGCGGCGACGAAGTGGTGAAGTGCATGCGCTGCTACGTGTGCATGGCCGAACGCGCCACGACCCAGACGCGCCGCTGCGCCGTGAACCCGCTCATCGGGCGCGAGTTCGAGGGGATGGACATCACCCCGGCCGCGCATACGCGCAAGGTGCTCGTCGTCGGCGGCGGCATCGCCGGCATGGTCGCGGCGACCACGGCGGCCGCGCGCGGGCACGACGTCATCCTCTGCGAGAAGGAAGGCGAGCTCGGCGGCATCCTCCGCACCGAGGCGGCGCTTCCCTTCAAGCGCGAGATGTACGAGCTCGGGCGCACCTACGCGCGCAAGTGCGAGCGCATGGGCGTCGACATCCGCCTGAACACCGAGGTCGACGCCGGCTACGCCGACCGGATGCGCGCCGACGCGGTCATCGTCGCGGTCGGCTCCGAGCCCATCCCGCTTCCCATCCCGTGCGACGAGGACGCGCGCGTGCTGTCTATCGACGATTTGTACCTCGACGGCGCGAAGGTGGGAAGCGAGGTTGTGGTGCTCGGCGGCGGGCTCACCGGCAGCGAATGCGCGCTCAACCAGGCGCGACGCGGCGTTGCGGCCCACATCGTGGAAATGCGCGACGGCCTTGCCATCGACGCGAACATCCGTCATCGCCCCATCCTCCTCGCCGAGATAAAGGACGCCGGGGTCGACGTGAACCTGAATGCACGCGGCGTGCGCGTGACGGCGAAGGGCGTCGTCGTGGCCGACGCCGACGGGGCCGAGCGCCTCGTCCCGGGCGACACGGTGGTGTGCGCCATCGGGCAGCGTTCCCGCACGGCGGCTGCCGACGCGCTGCGCGACGCGGCTCCGTTCGTGCGCATCGTGGGCGACGCGGTCCGTCCCGCCAACATCACCGCGGCGGTGTACGAGGCCTACCACGCCGCACTCGACATCTAGGCATGGGGCCCGCCCTGCCGCGACGCTTATCCGTCCGCGGTCGGGCGGGCCTCGCTTTTCCGGCCCCTCGGTGGTGCGCGGTCGCGTCTTTTCGCGTCCCGTCTGCGAAGATACCGCGAACTTCGGCTGCGCGTGCCTCGGGCTTGGATACAATGGGGAAACCGGTCCTGCCTGATGCGGGCAGGAAGCTAAGAGAGACACTGGCACAAAAGGAGCGCCGCATGGAATTCGAGAAGCTAAAGAGAATCGCTGTGTTCGCGGGGTCTTCCAACCCGAGACTGTCCGACGAGATCGCACGCGAGCTGGGAATCTCCCTGGGGAACGTGAAGCTTGAGAAGTTCGCCAACGGCGAGATCTACGCGCGCTACCTCGAAAGCGTCCGTGGCGCCGATGTCTTCATCGTGCAATCGGTGTGCTCGAGCCCGAACGGCTTCGACGTGAACGACAACCTCATGGAGCTGCTCATCATGATCGACGCCGCCAAGCG
>CAKUGU010000012.1 GCA_934654815.1 uncultured Ellagibacter sp. | reverse complement strand
ATGGATTCGACGCCACGTCTGCGGAAGAGAGGTCGTTCTGCGCGCGAATACAGAGCTCCACCGCCTCGGTGAAGCGCTCGAGCTTGCTGGAGAAGCCGCTTTTCCCCTCGTACTCGTCGTTCGCGGTGATGGGAGCGAACGCTTGGGTGAGGCCGATGTCGTTCTCGCGGTCGGACGCCGGGCGCGGGCGGTAGCCGTCCGCGAGTTCTTCCTCGGCATCGTCGCCTATCGGCGCGAACGCCTGCGTGAGGCCGATGTCGTTTTTCCGATCGGCCTTCTCGATTTCTTCGAAGGATGCTTTGTCCATGCCATCTGCGTTTTTTCGAGTGTGTCTCGGCATCGTGATTCCAACCTTCCTGGAAAATGCGGCTCGTCGGGCAGCCGTCTATCTTAAGAACATGTAGTAGACCGCGAAGGCGATGACGCCGATGACCGCGATGACGATGATCGCCTTCTGCATCGTGGACATCTTGGTGCCCTGCAAATCTTCGAGCGTCGTTTCCTCGTAGCGGTCGCTCGCGCCCTTGCGCGCGGCGGGCGCGGACGCAGGCGCTTCGGGCTTTGCCGGCGCGGCCTTGCGCGGCGCGCTTCCAGGCTCGCCCTCGTCCATCCGCACGTGAGCGGGCGCGTGCGCAGGCTCGGCCTGATCGCTTGCCGCAACCGGGCGCGAAGGCGCGTCGGCATGCGTGTCGCCGGCGACGATCACCACATCGTCTTCGTCCCCCGCCGACACGCTGATATGGGAAAACCTCTGATCGCCTTGCGCCATGGCCGTAGTCCTTTCTTCCGTTATCGCCAACCGATTATAAATGATTGGAAAGCCCTGCGCGATTCCTTGGCGATATATCCACGCACCGCCGCGGAGCGCGCCCGTTGTGAGACAATGAAGCCCACAACCCTCCGCTTTTTCCAAGAAAGGCACCGACATGGATTTGCAACCTGCACAGACGGCGCACGGCTTCACCGTCCGCACCGCAGAGGACCTGCCCGAAATCGACGGGCGCGCCTACGTGTTCGACCATAAGGCGACCGGCGCGCAGCTCCTCTACCTTCAAAACGACGACACGAACAAGGCGTTCTCCATCGCCTTCAAAACGCCCCCCGCGAACGACACGGGCGTGTTCCACATCCTCGAGCACTCCGTTTTGTGCGGCTCGGACAAGTTTCCCGTCAAAGAGCCGTTCGTGAACCTGCTCAAAAGCTCGATGCAGACGTTCCTGAACGCGATGACCTACCCCGACAAGACCGTCTACCCCGTCGCGAGCACCAACGAGCAGGACTTGCTCAATCTCATGGACGTCTACCTTGACGCGGTCTTCCACCCAGCAATCTACTCGAAGCGCACCATCTTCGAGCAGGAAGGCTGGCACATCGAGCTTTCCCCCGACGCGGACGGGACGAAGGAGGGCGCGTCCCTCGCCTACAACGGCGTGGTCTACAACGAGATGAAAGGCGCCCTGTCCGACCCCGAGTCAGTGCTCTACGACGAGCTTTCGGCCGCGCTGTTCCCCGACACGGCCTACCGCTTCGAGTCGGGCGGCAAGCCCTCCGCCATCCCGACGCTTTCCTATGAGGACTTCCTCGACACCCACCGCCGCCACTACAACGCGGCGAACGCGAAGATCGTGCTCTATGGCGACATGGACGTCGACCGCTTCCTCGCATTCATCGACGAGCGGCTGCTCGACGCCGCGCCCGCAGGCGGCGAAGCGCCCGGCGCGCCGAACCCGCTTGAGCTGCAGGCGCCCGTGCTCTCCTTCGGCAACCGCAAGAAGATGAAGACCGCCCCCGAAAACGCCTGCTGCGCCGTCGGCTACGTCATCGGGGAGGCCCGCGAGCGCGAGCGCATGCTCGCCACCGACGTGCTGCTCGACGCGATCATGGGGTCGAACGAGGCGCCCGTGAAGCGCGCGCTGCTCGACGCGGGGCTCGCCGACGACGTGCAGGCCTACGTCGCCGACGCGCAGCTGCAGCCCTTCGCCGTCGTGCAGCTGCGGGGAATCGACGGCACGGCGGCCGAGAAGCTGCGCCCCGCGTTCGAAGGCGCCGTGCGCAAGCTCGCCGACGGCGGCCTCGACCGCGGCATCGTGGAAGCGGCCCTTTCCCACGCCGAGTTCCTCCTGCGCGAGCGCAACTTCGGCATGGCCGACGGCGTCATGTTCGCCTGCTCGTGCATGGCGAGCTGGCTGTACCACGACGACGCGCCGTGCGACTACCTGCGCTACGAGCAGGCGTTCGAGAACCTGCACGCGAAGCTTCGCGAAGGCTACTTCGAGAAGCTTCTGCGCGAGCTCTTCCTCGAGAACGACCACGCGGCGAGCGTCGAGATCGTGCCCGCAGAAGACGCCGGCGAGAAGGGCGAGGCCGATTCCCGCATCGAGCAGCTGGCCGAAACCCTCGACGACGAGGGCAAGCGCGAGATAGAAGGCGAGGTCGAGAAGCTGCGCCACGCGCAGGAAACCCCCGACTCGCCCGAGGCCGTGGCGACGCTGCCCCGCATGCGCCCGAGCGACATCGTAAGCGCACCCGTAGAGCCCGCTTACGCACTCGACGAGAAGGGGCCCATCCCCTGCCTGCGTCACGACGTCGCCACGCACGGCATCGTGTACGCGTACCGCTACTTCGGGCTTGAGCGCCTCTCCTTCGAGGAGCTCCCCTACGCAACCGTGCTCGCCATGCTCCTCGGCAAGCTTTCCACCGGCAAGCACACCGCGACCGAGATCGACACGCTCACGCAGAGCAAGCTCGGGAACCTCTCGTTTTTCACGGAAGTGCACGAGCACGCGACCGACCGCGACACGCTCTTCCCCACGATGACGCTTTCCGCCTCGGCGCTTTCCGCCAACGCCGAATGGGCGGCGAACCTGCCGACCGAGATCATCCTCTCCACCGACTTCTCCGATGCGGGCAAGGTGAAAGACGTGCTCGTCCAGAAGCGCGTCGCGATGGAACAGGGCTTCGCGAACGCCGGCAACAGCGCGGCGATGGCGCATGCGGCGTCGTATTACCTGCCCGCCGCCGTGGTGCGCGAGCAGCTGGGAGGCGTCGGGTTCTACCGCTTCCTGAAGCGTCTCATCGACAACTACGACGCGGAGAAGGACACCCTCGCCGAGAAGCTCGAAAACGTGGCACGCCGCATCTTCACCGATGACAACTGCCTTTTGAGCTACTCGGGCGCAGATGCCGACTTCGAACGCACGATGGCATCCGGCATGGCCCTCGGGCGCGCAGCAGCCGACGGCGCGAAGCACCTGCTTTCCGTGCCCGAGCCGCACATCCCCGAAACGCCCGAGGCGTTCATCGTCCCCACCGACGTCACCTACGCCGCGCTGGGCTACGACAGAAGGCTCCTCGGCGTGCCATATTCGGGCGCGTGGCTCGTCGCCTCGCGCGCGCTGTCGTACGACTACCTGTGGAACGAGGTGCGCGTGAAGGGCGGCGCCTACGGTGCCGGGTTCTCCACCACCCGCCCGGGCAACATGCGCTTCTATTCCTACCGCGATCCGCACCTCGACGAGACGCTCGCCCGCTTCGCCGGAGCGGGCGCATGGCTTGCGGCGTTCGATCCGACCGAGGCCGAGATGGACGGCTACGTGGTCTCGACCGTCGCGGGAATCGACTCGCCGGTGAAGCCGCGCGAGCTCGCGCGCAGGCAGGACGGCCAGTTCATATCGAAGCTCTCGCCCGATGCCCGCGCGAAGGTGCGCGAGGAGACGGTGCGTACGGCGCCCGAAGACGTACGCGCTTTAGGGTCGGCGGTGAGCGCATGCGCCGAGAAGCGGGCCGTTTGCGTGTTCGGCAACCAGGAAATCATCGAGAACGCGAAGACCGACCTCGACGTCGTCGACCTACTGCAGGAATAGGGCGCCGCGCTGCGGCGGGGCTCGGAAGGCCCGAGTCCCGCCGCATGAGGTGGGCGGTTTCGCAGCGCGCCGCGGAGCCGTGAAACCGCCTGAAACGCCGAATATCCATCCAACCGGCACCATGAAAAAGCGCCCCGAAGGAAAACCTTCAGGGCGCTTTCGCGTTCAGGGGAGGTTGCTTGTAGAAGCGACGGCGCTTACGAGGCCTTGACGGCGTTCGCGCCGGCCTGACCCGTCGTGGTCGTCGAGCCATCCGAAGACGACGTCGTCGTGGACGTGGTGGACGAGGAGGAGTCCCCCGTCGTCGTTGCCGACGAGTCGGTCGAGGTGGTGGACTGCACCTTGTTGCCCGCCTTCGCGCCCGCCGTCAGACGCGTGGCGGAAAGATCGACCGTCTTGCCAAGCCACTTCGTCTGGATGACGTCGATGACGCCGTTCTTCGAAAGGTTCGTAAGCGCGTCGGACACCGCCGTCTTCAGCGCGGAGTTGCTGTCGAGCACGCCCGCGCAGTACCCGCTCGGGACCTGCATGAGCGCCACGATGTTCGCGTCGACGTTCGACCCATTCGCGTAGTACATGCCCACGACCGCGTCGGCCGCGACGTACTGCACGCTTCCCGAGGAAAGCGCCGCAAACGCCTCTTTCGGGCTGCTCGTCGAGGTGAGCGACGAATCGCCGAACTCGTTCATGACCGCCCACGCGCTCGTGGACGACACCTGCGCGGCGAACTTGGCGCCCGTCGCCGCCGTGGGGATCGCCGCGTTCTTCGACATGGCGAACAGCGCGATGCCGGTGGACAGGTAAGAATCGGACTTCCAGAACGAGCCGTCGCTGCTGTTCTTGTCGACGCCGAGCACCACGTCGACGTCGCCGTTCTTAAGGGCGCCCTCGGGATCGCTTCCCACATCGACGATGGAGAGCTTGAGCCCCAGGTTGTCGGCGATGGCCGCGGCGATGTCGACGTCGATGCCGACGATCTTGCTGCCCGACATGCCGGCGAGCGGGGCGCGGCCGGTGTTGACGCCCACATGGAGCACACCGTCCTCCTTGATGGTAGGGGTTTGCACCTGAGGGGTCTTCTCCTCGGGAGCGTACGCCGACGAGGACGACGCGCAGCCGGTGAGCGCTACGGTGAACGCCATGACGCCGGCGAGCGCCATGCACAAGACCGCTTTGCGAAAACGTTTCGCCACAAGAACCTCCGTCTATTCGTTTTCATGTGCTTCTTCCGGCTGACCTAGTCTTTGCCCCCACACTCGCGCACTGGGACTTGAGCTTGCACCCGTGGGTCCTCTCGCCCGCGGCGGCCGTATACCGCGCAAATCAGGTTTTCGGACGGTGCGACTTACCTCTAGGACGCGCCATGCTCGCCGCGCGGCGATGCGCGCGACTTACGTGGATCCTTTCGACCGCGTCTGCCATGGACTGAGAAGCGCTGACGAGCGCTTCCGCAACTACAGACCCGAAAGAAGCACGTTCAAGTGTAGCAGATAGGAAAAGCCCGTGTCGCCGCAAGCGCGCATCTCCTGCTTTCGCACGAATGAAGGGCACAGGGGAACGCGCCCGACGCGGCGGGCGCGCGTGTTGGAACCTTGTTGGGAAACGGCGGCTTATCGAGGGACGCGGCGCGGCATCGAAGGCGGCGCGCGCACGTTATCGGCGCCGAGAAGAGGTGCAAGACAGCCCTCCAAGCGCGAAGGGCGCGTCGTTCGGGCGGTGCGCGGGCGGGCGGCGCGCGGGCAGGCAGACCGTAGCATCGGCCCCATGGGAACAGCCGCCGACATCAACTCCGCAAGCATCGTGCGCGCATACGCGAGCGCGGCGGCCGAGGCGATCGCCGAGGTTATCTGGCCGACACGGTGCGCCGTCTGCGGCGAAGCCGGGAACCTCATCTGCGAGAAGTGCCGCCGCGACCTTCCCTACCTCGACCTGTGGCGCGCCTGCCCGCGCTGCGGCGCGCCGTTCGGACGCGTGCAGTGCACGGAGTGCAACCCCGTGACACTGCTTTCGGCAGGGCGCGAGCAGCTGCCCTTCGAAAGCCTCACGAGCGCCCTTCACCTCACGAAGGAGTCGCGCGCCATCGTCACGGCGTACAAAGACGCCGGGGAACGACGCCTCGCCGGCGAGATGGCGCGCATCATGGCCGCGTACGTGAGCCCCGAGGACCGCGCCGAGGCGCAGGGCGTCACGTTCATCCCCGCAACAGCCGCAGCGCGCAGGCGACGAGGCTTCGACCATGCGGAGCTCCTCGCCGAAGAGCTCGCACGCGTCATCGGCACGCCCGCGTTTCCCCTGCTCGGCCGTCCACGGGCGCTCGACCAGCGCTCGCTTTCCCGCCGCGAGCGCATCGCGAACATGTCGCGCACGATGACGACCACCCCGGGGGCCACCGCGCCGGAGGTGCTCATCCTCGTAGACGACGTGTGCACCACGGGCGCCACGCTTTCCGCAGCGTGCGACGCACTCGCGCAGGCGGGAGCCCGCCGCGTCCGCTGCCTCACCTTCGCGCGCGTGTGAGTATGCGGGGCCCCAAACGCAGCGAGGCGGGCCCCTTGCTGGGGAACCCGCCTCCGCCTTGCAACAGCCCCTCTAATGCAGCCGCCTCCCTACAGCTGCCAGGCCGCCGCCTCCTTCTGGAGCTCGACCATGCGCGCGAACTCGCCGCCGCACGCCTTGAGCTCAGCAGGCGTGCCCGACTCGGCGACGACGCCGTCCTTCAACACCACGATCTTGTCGGCGTTCTCGACCGTGCGCATGCGATGGGCGATCACGAGAACCGTCTTGCCGGCGAGCAGGCGCGAGAGCGCTTCCTGCACCCGCGTCTCGTTCTCCACGTCCAAGCTCGCCGTCGCCTCGTCGAGCAGCACGATCGGCGCGTCTTTGAGCAGGGCACGAGCGATGGAGATGCGCTGGCGCTCGCCGCCGGAAAGCTTGCTCCCGTTCTCGCCGATCATGGTGTCGTAGCCTTGCGGCATACGGCTCACGAACTCGTCGCAGTTGGCGGCGCGCGCGGCCGCAAGCACCTCCTCGTCGGTGGCGTCGCGACGCCCGAGGCGGATGTTGCCCATCACCGTGTCGTCGAAGAGCAGCACATCCTGGAAGACGATCGCGTAGTCGCGCAGCAAGACCTCGGCATCGACGCTCGCCACGTCCACACCGCCCACGGAAACCGTGCCCGCGGTGGCGTCCCAGAAGCGCGCGGCCAGGCGGCTCACCGTCGACTTGCCGGAGCCCGACGGCCCGACGAGCGCGGTGACCTCGCCTTCCTTGGCGGTGAAGCTCACACAGGAAAGCACCTTCTCGCCGGCTCGGCCGTCGTCGCCCGCACCGTAGCCGAACGCGACGTGGTCGAACACGATGTCGTGGCCGCGGGGAGCGAAGTCCTCGCGACCGGAAGCCACCGGCTCCTTCATGATGGAGCGCATGCGCTTGGCGGACGACTCGGCGGCGAAGAGCTCGGACATGAGCATGAGGGCCTGGTCGAACGGCGCGTAGATGCGGCTCACCACGAGCAGGAACGCGAACATGACCATGAAGTCGACCTGCCCTGCGGCCACCATGCTCGCGCCCACGATGAGCGTCGTCGCGATGCCGAGACGCATGATGGCGAACGCCGAGTTGACGAGGAGCCCGTTCACGAGCTCGCCTTTCGTCGTCGCGCGTTCCTCGCGGTCGATCGCGGCGGCAAGTCCTTCAAGATAGTGAGCCTCTTGATTGGTTGCACGGATCTCGCGGGCGCAATCGAGCGTTTCCTGGATATGCTCGGTGACCTTGACCTTCTCGGTGCGGACGCGGTCGAACACGGGAGCCATGGGACCGCGGGTCAAAAACAGCACCGCGAACGCCACGGGCACGCTCCAGAATGCGGCGATCGCGAGCTGCCAGCAGAAGAAGAGCGACAGCACGAACACGATGGCGCTCGCGATGACGGCGCCCCACAGCTCGCCGAGCACATGGCTGTACGCGTGCTCCATCACCTGGGCGTCGCCCATGATGGTCTCGGTGAGGTCGGCCAGATCGCGCCGGCCGAAGAACGCGAGCGGGAGCTTGCGCAAACGCTCGGCGATCTCGATGCGCTGATTGCCGCATTCCTCGTAGAAGATGCAGTACGTGTAGTAGTACTGCTGCCAGTTCGAGGCGAAGAGCAGCACGAGGAATACGACGAGGCCGCCGATGACGGGAAGGGGCTCAGGAAGGTCGGCGCCCGTGGTCAGGTGGTCGATGAACCCGGCCATCGTCAGGAAGAGGAAAGCCATGCCTCCCATGACGACGATATTGGTAAGCGCCGTCCAGAAGATGCCGCGTTTGACGCCGGATATGCCCTTGTCGGACAGGAAGTACTTGGTTTTGAGCGAGGCGAACATCTATGCCTCACCCCCTTTCGCTGCGGCCGCACCCGCGCCCGCAGCCTCGATCTTCCAACTTGCCGCCTTCTCGTAATCGGCCCACATCTTCGCGTAGAGGCCGCCTTCGGCCAAAAGCTCGTCATGCGTGCCCAACTCCTCCACCTTGCCCTGGTTGAGGACCACGATGTTGTCGGCACCGACGACCGTCGAGAGCCTGTGCGCGATCATGACGACCGTGCGCCCCTTCGCCAAGCGCGTGAAAGCGCGCTGGATGAGCGCCTCGTTTTCCGGGTCGGCGAACGCCGTCGCCTCGTCGAGGACGACGATAGGGGCGTCTTTCAAGATGGCACGGGCCAATGCCACGCGCTGCACCTCGCCGCCCGAAAGGTACGCCCCGCCCGCGCCGAGCATGGTGTGGATGCCCTGCGGGAGCTTCGCCACGATGTCGTCGCACTGGGCGGCGGAAAGCGCCGCTGCGACCTCGTCGTCGGTCGCGTCGGGCTTGGCGGCGCGCACGTTATCGGCAAGCGTCTGACGGAAGAGCCGGTTGGTCTGGAACACGAAGGCCACCTGGTCCATCAGTTCGTGCGGGTCCATGTCGCGCACGTCGACGCCTCCCACGAGCACACGCCCCGAATCGGCATCCCAGAAACGCGGGATGAGCGACGCGCAGGTCGACTTGCCGCCGCCCGAGGGCCCGACGAGCGCGAGCGTGGTGCCACTCGGCACGTTGAAGCTCACCTGGTCAACGGCCGGGGACTCGGCCCCTTCGTAGGTGAAGGTCACGTTCTCGAAGCGCACGTCGTTACCGCACGGATGCGCAGGGCTCGCCGGCACCGACAGGGGCTTTTCCTCCATGACCGACGCGATGCGCGAAAGCGAGTCGGCACTCATCTGCGATGCTTCCCCCACGAACATGAGCTTGGTCATCGCGGTGGGCACGACCGCCGAGAAGATCGCATAGAACGCGAAGTTGGCAGCGAAGCGGGCGAAATCCGCCTCGCCGGGAGCGAGCAGCAGCGCCACCGGCAGGAAGAAGGCGACAAGTCCGTTCAGCGCCGTGAGGTTCACCACTTGCGGCCCGCGGCAGAAGGTGCCCGCATAGTCCTGCGCCATGCGCGCGTAGTCGGCAATCGCGTCGTGGAACGCCTTGAACGAGTACACGGTCTGCTGGAACACCTTGACCACGGGGATCCCGCGAACGTACTCGGTGCCCGTCTTGTTCATGCGGACGAGCGCGCCCATGTACGCCTTCATGAACTCGCCGCCCTTGCCGCCCATCATGCTCGCCATGGCCGCGAACGATATGACGACCGAGATGAGGCACGCCGCGCCCAAGCGCCAGTCGAAGGCGAAGAGCAGCACGAGCAGCCCCGTGACCATCGCCACAGCACCCGAGATGTCGGGCAGCATATGGGCGAGCAGCGTTTCGGTCGAAGCAGCGCAGCCGTCGACGATGCGCCGCAACTCGCCAGACGCATGCGTGTCGAAATAGCCGAGCGGCAACTTCATGAGATGCTCGCTCGTCTGCTTGCGGATGTTCGACGCGCAGCGGAACGCCGCCAGATGCGTGCACATGAGAGCGGCGAAGTACACGACGATGCTTGCCGCGGCGAAACCGACCGCCCACCAGCCGTACGTTGCGATGTTCGCCGCCTCGCTCCAATTCGGAGCCACCTCGATGAGGTCGCGCGCCACGAGCCAGATGCATACGTACGGACCGAAGCCGAGCAGCTGCGAAGCCGCCGAAAGCGCCATGCCTCCGTACGTGAGCGCCCTGCGGCCGCCGGCGAACTTGAGCAGATACCCGACACCGCTTTTCTTCTTCTTTTCTTCTTCCACGTCGTCTCCTATCGGATATGCCGTTAGCGGAAATTGACAGTTAACCGCAAGAAACTTACCATGTACGCAAAGGCTAACACCCGAAACGCCTCTTTGGCTGGACGTTTTCGAAAGAGACAAGGACGATTTCACAAGCGATGGGAACGCGCGTCGCACACGACATCACCGAGCTTTACGCGCCGCAATTCGAGCAGTTCGGCATCAAGCTTTCCGATAAAGGGCCCGTAAGCACGGGGAAAGTCGCCACCGCGAAGGGATCGGGCAGCGCATGGATCATGCCCGTCTCGTCCACCTGCTTGGTGATGGAGCACTTCATCACCCCCGCAGAGGACATGACGCTCGCCGAGTTCACCCCGGAACCTTACGCGTGCGTAAGCGAGATCAGCACGCCCACGCTCGAATGCATGCCCGCTGCGGGCATCACGCCCGCGAATCTCACACCGGCACGCACGGCGACCCCGCAAACCACCGTATGCTCATTCATCCAAGACAACTGCGGGGTCGAGCTGAGTCCCCTTTTCGCCGGACAGCTCTACCATTCTCGTTCGGTCGTCTTCCTGCCGGGCTACTTCGAAGAGCTCGAGCAACGCTACCCCCATCAGTTCGACGGCCTCTTCGGCGCGTTCGCGAAGCCATGGGACGAGAACGCCGCGACTGCCATCGCCTGCGCCCTCGGGCGCTTCTCGGAACGCCGCAGCCTTGCTGTGGGCGGGCATCTCTACACGCGCGCGATCGTAGACGCCATGGTGTCCGAACTCGCGGTTTCGCTCGCAGCCGAAAAGAGGGCGGAATCCGACGACGATTCGCCTGAAAGCAAGCGGTTGGCGGAAGCGGCGCGCGCCCTCATCGAACAATCGATAGGCGACGGGCAGCGCATGGGGATAGACGAGATCGCCCGCCGCTTATACGTGAGCCGCTCCAAGCTTTGCGCCGTCTTCAAGCAGCAAACGGGCGAGAGCATCGGCGCTTTCGCGCGCAGGCGGCGCATCGAAAGAGCGGAAGGCCTTCTCGCCGGCGGCGCGCTTTCCGTGTCGGAAATCGCCGTGCGACTCGGTTACCCTCGGCAATCGACGTTCGCCCAGGCGTTCAAAAACGAGACCGGCTTGTCCCCTTCCGCGTGGCGCGAGCAAAGAAGGTAGCTCGCGCACCACCCCGAAAGCCGAAAATCAAGAAAGGCCCGCGCTCCTCATGCTTCGAGGGACGCGGGCCTTGATGGTTCGGACGGATTTTCGGGCTTTCCGGTTGAAAGCGGTTGCGCCCGTTACTTCTCGGCAGGCAGAGACGAGCTTCCCGCTTCGGAGAATTGCTCGACGTCGACGGAGATGCTGTGCTTGATGGGCTTCCACTGGCACTTCTTCACGAGCGCCACGAGCGCGATCGGCACGTAGGTCAGCATGAAGAACGGGAAGGTGAACATGTAGAGCACCTTCTTGCGGGTGGTGGAATGGATGGAGTCCCATTCGACGAACGTGGTGAGCACGCCGAAGAGGAACATGAACATGACGTAGTTGAACAGGCAGAAGAAGATCGACGAGATGGAGCTCGCGATCATGACGCCCGTCGACATGGCGCCCGTCGCCGCGAGCACGATGATGATGGCGTTGAACACGACCGACACGATGGTGAGCAGCATGCCCGGCGCGATGGTCATGAGCATGTCGTAGCACGCGAAGCGGGAACCCTTGGGGTTGGTGAAGATGCCCTTCGCAAGACGCGCGCCGTAGTGCCAGAACACCTGATAGAAGCCCTTCGCCCAGCGGAAGCGCTGGTTCCAGGAATCGCGGAAGGTGACCGGCTGCTCGTCGTAGAGGATGGCGGTCGGCGTGTAGGAGATCTTAATGCCTTCCAGGATGCTGTTCGCGGAGAACTCGATGTCTTCGGTGAGCAGGTGCCATTTCCAGCCGTCGTTCTTCTCGATGATGTCGGCGGAGACGTAGAAGCCCGTGCCCGAGACGGCGCACGACGTGTTCAGGGTGAGGCGCGCCTGGCTCAAGAACTTCGCCTCGCGCAGAAACCACACCGCGTACCCGGCCGAAATCCAGTTCGAGTCGTAGTTCTTGGAGTTGCGGTAGCTCGTGGAGGCCTTCGCGCCGTTGTCGAAGGTCTTGTTCATCTCGCGGAAGTAGTTCACGTCGAGCACGTTGTCGGCGTCGAACACGAAGTACGCCTCGTAGCCGCGGTCGGCGTACTGCGAGCGGATGATCTTGAACCCGTAGTCGAGCGCGTAACCCTTGCCCACCTGCTCGGTGTTGAAGCGCTTGAACACGATGGCGCCCGCCTCGCGCGCGACGTCGGCGGTGTTGTCGGTGCAGTTGTCGGCGATGACGAACACGTCGATGAGCTCGGCCGGATAGTTCTGCACCTTGATCGAATGGATGAGGTCGCCGATGACCGCGCTCTCGTTGCGCGCCGAGATGACGGCCGCGAAGCGATGGTTCTTCTTCGCGGTGAGCGTCTTCGGCTTGCGCGTCAGGACGACGAGCACGTAATACAGCTGATACGTATAGCAAATGGTGAACGTGAGAAATACGCAGAAGTTGAAGATATCGATGAACGATATCTGCGAGAAGAATTGGTCGAACACCAGCCCTGCCCCTTACAACTTGTGGCCGCCCGCAAAGCAGGCGAACTTTGCCGCGCCGACCGCTTGCCGGCGCACCCTTACAAACCTTCTGGATTATAGCGAGCGCGCACGCCTTTGTGCAGGGGATACGCGGCGGACGGCCCCATAAGCCGCCCTTTCCCGGGCCAAAAGGGCGGTTTGCACAAAGGTTCTGCATACCGTCTTCATATTACCCGAAGGTTACTTCCCTCCGCCGGGCACACGCGCTCCACCACGCCAGAGCGCCGCGCGGGAGTTGCGCAGCGCCCGGGAGAAGCACGCCGAAAGACTGCCCTTACGCGTAGCCGTACTGCTTGCGCAACCCAACGAGGAAACCGCTCGTCAGGATGACCGAGGCGATTTCGGCCACCACGATGGAAAGCCAGATGCCGTCGGTCCCCAACACGAGCGGCAGCAGGAGCACCGCGCCGCATTCGAAGACGAGCGTCCGCAAAAACGCGATGAGCGCCGAGACGAGCCCGTTGTTCAACGCCGTGAAGAACGACGAGCCGAACACGCTCACGCCGACGAAGATGAACGCGAGCGAGTACTCGCTAAGCGCGCCGACCGTCATGTCGGTGAGCGCCGCGTCGTAGCCGACGAACAGCGCGGCGAGCGGACGCGCGAGCAGCTGGGTGAGCACGGTGATGAGCACGCCGCCCACCGCCATGACGCCGAGGCTCTTCCGGAAGACGCCCTTCAGCTCGGCCGAGTTCTTCGCGCCGTAGTTGTAGCTTACGATGGGCGACACGCCGACGGCGAACCCCATGAACAGCGACACGAAGATCCACGCGGCGTACTGGATGATACCGTACACCGCCACGCCGTCGGCCCCGATATAGGCCATGAGCTGGTAGTTGTAGAGCATCGACACGAGCGACATGGAGATGTTCGACACGAGCTCGGATGACCCGTTCGCGCACACGCGCCCGAGCGCGCGAAGATCGGCGATGGGGCGGCCGAGGCGCAGCGAACTTTTGTTCTTGCACGCGAAGTAGATGAGCGGGATGCCGCCGCCCACGAACTCGCTCGCCGCCGTCGCCGCGGCGGCGCCCGCGAGCCCCCAACCGAAGCCGACGATGAACAGCGCGTCGAGCGCGATGTTGGTGATACCCGCCGCCACGATGATCGCAAGCCCCACCTTGGGCTTGCCCGCCGCGGTGAGGAAGCTCTGGAACGCTTCCTGCAGCATGAGGAACGGCAGCGAGAACGCGAGGATGCCGCCGTAGACGACGCATTCCTCGAGCAGGCTTCCCGTGGCGCCGAACGCGATGCCGACGGGGCGCACGATGACGAGGCACGTGATGCCGCAGGCGATTCCCACCCCGAGCGTTACGTAGATGACAAGCGAGAACAGCCCCCGTGCACGTTTGTCGTCGCCCTCGCCCATCGTCTTCGCCACGAGCGCGGTGCCGCCTGTGCCGAACATGAAGCCGAGCGCGCCGAGCATCATGAGCAGAGGGTAGATGAGGTTCAAAGCTGCAAACGACTCCTTGCCGACGAAGTTCGACACGAACAGCCCGTCGACGACGCCGTAGATCGACGTGAAGATCATCATCGCGGCGGTCGGGGCCGTGAAGCACAAGAGGCGCCCGAGCGAGAAGTGGTCGGATATCTGGATAGCCATTACCGACCGCCCTTCCCCGCCGCGGGAGCCACGCGCGATCCGGGGATCTCCGAGAAATGCAAGCGGAGCGCGTCGGTGTAGCGACGCAAAAGCGCGAGCGCCTGCGCCTGCCCGTCTTCGCCCAAATCGGCAAGCGCCGCCTCCTCGGCGGCGATGACTGGCGTGACCGCCCGGGCGGCGAGCGCCGCTCCCGTCTCCGTCAGCTTCACGACGGAGACGCGCCCCTCGCGCGAAAGCGACACCACGCCCTCGCGCGCAAGCTTGTGGATGGAGCTGTTCACCGTCTGCTTTCCCACGCACATTTGCTCGCAGATGTCGCGCTGCGATATCCCCTTGTCACCTGCCAGGTAGATGGCGTACAGGATGTCCCACGCGCTTTCGGACAGCCCGAACGACGCTGCGATGTCGCGGTACAGCTCGCTCGACTCGCGCCAGAAGCCGTCCATCGCCTCGTGCGGCGTGCCCGCGAGAGCCTCGCCCGGCGAGCAAACCGCCGCGTGCGATGCCGCGCTTTCGTCGAATGCCATGATCCTCCTTGGTTCGCGGCCCGGCGCCGTGATGCATGCGGTGCTGGACCGTTTCATAAGTCCGATTTCGTACTTTCGTGATTGTAGTCCGAAATCGGACTTATGCAAGCGATTCACGAGATGCCCGCAAAAGCCCGGCGCGGCCGCCCCGCCCCATGCAAGAGACGGGCCCATCCCCCAAGCGGTGCGCCCGCAACGTGCGCGCATCGAGTATCATGGACGAGGTATGAGGAGAAGCTGCTTCATGCGCAGCTCCAAGCGGCGGCGAAAGGAAGCCCATGGAAGACTACAAGAAGGAGTTCATCGAGTTCATGGTGGAAAGCCATGTGCTCAAGTTCGGCGAGTTCACCCTGAAAAGCGGCCGCAAGTCGCCGTTCTTCATGAACGCGGGCGCCTACGTGACGGGCGACCAGCTCCATCGGCTGGGCCTGTACTACGCGCGCGCGATCCACGACAACTTCGGCCTCGACTTCGACGTGGTGTTCGGGCCCGCCTACAAGGGCATCCCCCTGTCCGTCGTCACCGCGATAGGCCTGCACGAGCTGTACGGCAAGGAAGTGAAGTACTGCTCGAACCGCAAGGAAGCGAAGGATCACGGCGAGGGCGGCAACCTCTTGGGCCACGTGCTCGAAGACGGCGACCGCGTGGTGATGGTCGAGGACGTGACCACCTCCGGCAAGTCGATCGACGAGACCTACCCCATCATCACGGGCGCGGCGAACATCGAGGTCAAGGGCTTGATGGTGTCGCTCAACCGCATGGAAGTGGGCAAGGGCGGCGTGAAGTGCGCCTGCGACGAGGTGTCCGAGAAGTACGGCTTCCCCACGGCGAGCATCGTGAACATGGCGGAGGTGACCGAGTACCTCTATAACCGCGAGGTGCAGGGCGAAGTGGTCATCGACGACGCCATCAAAGCCGCGATCGACGCCTACTACAAGCAGTGGGGCGCGAAGGAATAGGCGGGCGTCTCTCGCTTCGCGGCTGGCGGACGGCTCGGTGTTTTTCGCCCGCCGCCGCGATAACCCCTTTTCAACATGCGAAGATTCCGATAGGATAATAGTTCGCATCGCGCATTCGCCGGCGTGGCTCAACGGTAGAGCAACTGATTTGTAATCAGTAGGTTGCGGGTTCGATTCCTGCCGCCGGCACCAGAGTTTTTGCAGGCCACGGGCTGTATTTCGCCCGTGGCCTTTTTCTTTTCGAGAAGGATTCGCCCCGTTTGGCCAGGATTTGGTCACGACGGGACAAAAGCGAAGGGCTTGGGGGACAGTTCGAGTCGGTTCCCCAGCCCTTCACGCATCTTAAAACCCGGCTATTCCTTCACCACAAGCACCGGCACCTGCGCTTCCTTCAGAACGAAGCTGCTGACGCTGCCCAGGATGCCACGCAGACCCCCAAGCCCGCGCGACCCCATGATGACGAGGTCGATGTTGTGCCCAGCCGCATAGGCGACGATCTGCACGCCGATGTTCGTCTCGTTGAGCACTTCGGTATGGATGGCGTTCATGAGCCCGCGCGTCGCAAGGCGGACCTTGCGGGCCAAACGCTCCTCCGCCTCGCGTTCGGCCTCTTCGAACGCCTGGCGCATCCCCTCGGGAACGGCGGCCTGCGAGGACGCGCCCTGAAGCTTCTCTATGACGATATGCTCGATGTCGACCACCGAGACAACATGGAGCGTAAGCCCCGGGTCCTCTTTGGCGAAGCGCGCCGCCTCCGCGAGCGCCGCGTCGGCCGAAGCCGACCCGTCGTACGGGACCAAAACGTTGTCGTAAAGCATTCCCATCCTCCTTTTGCGTTTCGCCCTCCCGCAAAGGAAAAGGCGCTGCCATGTTCGAGTCGTCTGATGAGGTGCAAGAAGAAATCACCGTGCGATTCCGTTGATTGGAGTATGACGTTCGACGGGTCCGCAATCAAGCGTTCAACCTGGGAAAAGTCAGATTTCGAGCAGACGTTTTCCCTGATGGTCCGCACAGCTTCGGCAATTGACAACATTTGTTCGCGTTCGCTACAATAAGCGAACAAATATTCGAACGAACGGATGTGCTGATGGATATTGCAGACAAGCTGGAACTGCTCGCCGACGCGGCGAAGTACGACGTTGCCTGCACGTCTTCGGGCATCGACCGAAACGCGCAGAAAGGCAAGCTCGGAAACACCATGGCGGCGGGGTGCTGTCACAGCTTCACGCCCGACGGCCGCTGCATCTCGCTTCTGAAGGTGCTCATGACCAACGTCTGCGTGTACGACTGCGCCTATTGCGTCAACCGCGCAAGCAACGAAGTTCCCCGCGCCTGTTTCACGCCCGAAGAGCTCGCCGACCTCACCATCGCGTTCTACCGCCGCAACTACGTCGAGGGGTTGTTCGTCAGCTCGGGCGTAATCAAGAGCCCCGACTACACGAGCGAACTCATGATCCGCACGCTGGAGATACTACGCTACGAGCATGGCTTTCGCGGTTACGTCCATGCGAAGGCGGTTCCAGGTACGTCGCCCGAGCTCATCGACAGGCTCGGGCACCTTGCCGACCGCATGAGCGTGAATCTGGAACTGCCCTCGCACGAAAGCCTGAGCCTGCTCTGCCCCCAGAAAACGAAGCAGCAGCTTTTGGCCCCCATGCGGCAGATCAAGACGAACATGGCCGAAGACGCCGAGACACGCGCGATGGTACGGCGCAACACCACGTACCTCGCGCAGAAGCGCCCCATGAAGAAGGAGCGCGCCTTCGTGCCCGCCGGCCAAAGCACGCAGATGATCATCGGAGCCACGCCCGAAACCGACTTCCAGATCCTCAACCTGTCCTCGGCGCTCTACCGCGCGTTTTCGCTCAAGCGCGTGTTCTTCAGCGCGTATCTGCCCGTGAACAGCGACAACCGCCTGCCCGCCACCGATTCGGTGCAGCTCAACCGCGAGCACCGGCTCTACCAAGCCGACTGGCTCATGCGCTTCTACAAGTTCGACGCCGCCGAAATCATCGACGAGAGCCACCCGTTCTTGGACCCCTTGCTCGATCCGAAGGCGAACTGGGCCATAAACCACCTCGACTCGTTCCCCGTCGAGGTGAACACCGCCCCGCTCGAAACGCTTCTGCGCGTGCCGGGGATCGGCCCGCGCGGCGCGCGCCTCATCGTGAAGGCCCGCAAAACCGCCTGCCTTCACGAAACGGAGCTGCGGAAACTCGGCATCGCTTACAAGCGGGCCCGGTTCTTCATCACCTGCAACGGGAAGTACGCGGGCGCGGGCGTCGAATTCGCCCCCGGGGCGCTTCGCGCTCAGCTCGCCTCCCCCATCGACGGAGGCAGGCACGGCAGGCGCGCAGGGAAAACCTGCCCCGGTCAGATGAGCCTCTTCGACGACGAGGCGCCACGGCACGAAGCCTCGAAGGCGACCACGCGAAACGCGCTTGCGGGGCTTGGGCAAGCTACTTCGCAGCGCCCGGAAGACACTCTGCACCCCAGCCGGGCAGCACGCAAGCTGCCCGAGAAGAGCCAGACGGGGCAGAAAATCGACGGCGCGTTCGGATGGCAGAAGGCGCTTGAGCGGGAAGCGGTGAGGTGCGCATGACGGCTTTCGCAGCAGAATACCCGCTCCAAGACGTCGCCTACGTCTACGACGGGACGACCGAGGGGCTTTTCACGGCGATATTCAAGGCCTACGAAAACCACGAGGACCCGCAGGACATAGTGCAAGAAGGCGTCTTGCAGCCGCGGCTCGGGCAAAGCGTGAAGCACATCGAAGCCGACGCCGCCCTCGCCGCGCGCGTTGGGGCGGGCATCGAGCGCGCGTGCGGGAAGCAGGGGCTTCGTACCTGCGTGCGCGCCTCGCTTTCGGATGACCCCGATGCGGGCAGCATCGTCTACCGGTTCGTCCGCTACGCGATGAGCAGAGAGAAGGCGCAAGGGGCTGCAGGGAGAAGACAAGGACGCGAAGCGGCTAACGCGCCCCGAGGCAAGGCGCGCGGGCGCGGCATGTTAGCCAACGGCAACGCCCTGGCCAGCCGATGCGACCCCGGCGATGCGCTCGCATCCCGCGAGGCCCCAAAGCGGCAGCGCTTCGGCGACGACGTCGTGCAGGATTCGACGAAGTACCGCGGCATCCTCGGCGAGATAGCGAATCCCGAAGTGGCGCCCCTGCTCGCGCTCGAGAAATCGGTCATGAACGAGCGGCACCTCATGCAGCAGTTCATGCGGTTCGAACAACTCGAGGGAGGCGCCTGGTTCGCGCGCTGCAGCCCGAAGGCAGCCGTCGTGCCGCTTCTCATGGACTGGTTCAGCGGCCGCTTCAACACGCAGCCCTTCGCCATCTACGACGAAGTCCATCACATGGCAGGGGTTTACGAGGGAAGCGGATGGCACATCGTCAGGACCGACACGGTGAATGTTCCCGAGAAAACGGAGGACGAGCTCGCCATGCAGCGCGCCTGGCAACGCTTCTACCAGACGGTCTCCATCGACGCGCGGTACCACCCCGAACTACGGGTTCACTTCATGCCGAAGCGCTTCTGGCGGCACCTGCCCGAGATGAACGCCGCGGACATCACGGATGCAGCACGCCTTCAAGATCGAACGCAGGGATGAAGCTTTCCTCGGCGGCCCCGCCTTCCTGCCAGAAGTACTGGTCGATTCCAAGGGAGTCGGCGAAGTCGAGGAGCTCCTCGTAGTCGTCGTCGGCGACGCGTCCGGCCAGCTCAGGGCAACGTTCAAGCGCGCGCGCTGCGAAGGCGTCGCCTGTCGCCGCGGCGTCGACGAGCACGGGCGTGTACTGGTTCATGATCGACAGCATAACCGACGTGCCGAAACGCTCCCACACCGTGCGCACGACCCGTTTCGAATCCTCGAGCGCACCGGGAAGCATCAGATGCCTCACGACGACGCCCGACGTCATGCGCTCGTCGCCTTCGTATTCGTCGAACTGCGGATCCCCCACCTGACGAACCATCTCCCCCAAAGCGGCAAGGGCGACGGACGGGTAATCAGGAGCCTTCGAATAGCGGGCGGCCAACTCGCTCGATGCGTATTTGAAGTCGGCAAGGTAGACGTTCACGTAACCGGCGTTCGCGCGAATCGCCGGAACCGTCTCATAACCCGATGTGTTCCACACGACGGGAAGGTCGACGCCCGCCGCGCGCGCCTTGTCGATCGCGGCGCGGATCTGCACGGCGTAGTGCGTCGGCGTGACCATGTTCAGGTTGAGCGCGCCTTTGTCCCGAAGCTCCCCGAAGATTTCGACCAGGCGGTCGACGGTGATCTCGGTGCCCGCCTCGCCTGCGGCGATGACCTCGTTCTGGCAGTAAACGCACCGAAGCGGGCAATGGGAGAAGAACACCGTGCCGCTGCCGTGCGTGCCGCTTATGGGCGGCTCCTCCCACCGGTGAAGCGCCGCGCGCGCCACGACAAGCGCGTCGCTCGCCCCGCAGACGCCAGGCACCCCCGCCGCGCGGTTCGCACCGCACGCACGGGGGCACAGATCGCACGACGAGAGGCCTGCCCCGGCGCTAGTTGGCCGAGTATCCGAACCCGTGGTCATGTCCGCAGTCGTCATCGTCGTCGTAGCCGTAGTCGTCATCATCGTCGTCGCCGTGGTCGTGCTGCCCGTACACCTCTTCGGCGCGCGCCCAGTCAAGCCCGTTCTCGGCGCATTCCTCCTCTTCGCCGTACACAAGCGCGAGTGCGGAAGGCGCCTTGAACGATCCGCCGATCACCTCGAGTAGCTCGACCAAATGCATCGTCGCCTCAGCCTGCGGGAGGATGAGGTCGGCGTCGTCAGCCGCGGCGAGCGCCGCCTGCAGCTCGGACAGGAACATCTCGGCGGTGTAGGCCCCTTCGAAGCGCTTCTGCCGAACGGCGGCGAGCATGCTTTCCGATTCCTCGGTCAACCCTGAGACGACGACCTCGGAAAGGCCGTTGCCGAGTGCCGCGCGGTGGGCGGCGGCGACAAGCGCGTTCGCCTCGATCGCCGAGACCACGGAGGCCGCAACCTGAAGCGTCTTGACCGCGCGCGCGAGCTGCGCCGTTCCCGCAGCCCCGCAGGAAACCACCGACTCGACCATCGCGTCGAGCACCGGCTGGGCGGCGGCGATGGCGTCTTCCTCCCCGGCGACGTACGCGCTTAGGTTCTCGCGGTCGAACGGACGCGCGTCGAGCATGTCGGAAACGACGAGGGGCGCCTCGACGAACCCGAGGTCGCTCACCGTGGCGACCGATCCGAGTTCGCGCGCGAACCCAGGCGTGGACGCCGAGAAGTCAATGAGCAGCGTGCCGGGATTCGCCGCCTGGACGAACCCGCCCTCGTCGAAGTACAAATCCTCGAGCGCCGACTGGGACGTGCAGAACGTGATCACGACCTCGGCCACGTCGACGTCGGTGCATCGGTCGAAGCCGGCGTTGGCCAGACGCATGGCCACCTCATCATGGAAATTCTCGTTACCTGCGAATACGTAGCGCATGAAACCCCCTTAGTTTCCCTTCACCTTGCGCGCGATGCGGTCGGCGACCGAAAGCTCCTCGCGGCGATCTTTGCCCCAGAACACCACGGCGAGCATACCCGGCCCCACATGGCTGCCGATGACGGGCCCGATGCTGCTCTCGAGGAACAGGATGTTCTCGTCGATCTTCGACAGCGCCTCCTTCAGGCGCTCGGCATCCTTTTGGCAGTCGGCGTTGCCGATGACGGCGAAGCGCGCCGCACCCTCGTCGGCGACGTGCTTGGCGTAGTACTCGGCGAGCTGCTTGATGCCCTTCTTCCGCCCACGCGCGACGCCCGTGAGCGCCAACTTGCCGTCGAGCGTGATGTTGAGCAGCGGCTTCACGTCGAGCTTCGTCCCCGCGAACGCCACAGAGGCGGGGATGCGCCCGCCGCGGCGCAGCGCGTCAAGGTCTTCCACCATGAACTCGGCGTCGATGAAGTAACGTGCCTCTTCCGCCCACTTCACCATCTCCTCGGCCGAAAGCCCCTTGTCCCTCTGGCGGATCGCCTCGTAGACGAGGAACCCTTCGGCGACGGAGGCCTGCAGCGTGTCGACGAGGTACAGCTTGGCGCCCGGATGCTCGGCGACGAGCTGATCGCGGATGAGCACCGCGGTGTTGAAACTGCCCGACAGCCCGCTCGTAAACGACAGGTACACCGTCGGCACGCCCGACTCGATCGCGCGCGTGAACACCTCCTGGTACACCGTGATGGGGATCTGGGCGGTGGAAGGCTCGTCTCCGTTTCGCATGGAGTCGAAGAAGTCGCGCGCCGTGCGGCTTCGGTACATGTCGTCGGCATGCTCGCCGTCGCCGGCGACGTAGGGGAACTCGATGATGTCGATTCCCTCGCGCTCGACCACGTCGCGCGGCAGATCGCAGCAGGAATCGATGATCAGGTTGCAAGCTGGCATTGTCTCTCCCATCAAAGCGCCGCCCCGTTGGGGGCGGCGTCAGGTAATCCGTTAGTCCTCGATGCCGCGAAGCTTCGCGACAAGTTCGCTTCTGTGCTCGAAGAGCCCGCGCTCCAGCCCGACCGGGTAGGAATGCGGGTTGAGCATGCGCTTCTGGCTCTCGTCGAGCGTCTCGAGCGCGGCCTTCGCTCGCTTCTGCGCGGCGCGCGCGTCGCGGAACTCGGGCGCAAGCACCGTCTTGCCGTTGCGCGCCAAAGGAGCGAGCAGCGTTTCGAACCGCTTGCCGCCGAGGTGCTTGCGGCGAAGGGAATCGAGCGGGTCGACGATGGTCTCGCATTCGTCGACGCCGCGCTTCTCGTCGAACACCATGTCGCCCGCGATGCGCCCGTCCTCGTGGTAGTAGCGGCGCACGTCCAGGATACCGGGGAACGTGAGCTTCTTCGCGGACTCGGTGATCTTCAGGTGGTCGACCCACTCTCCGCCCGGCTCGCGCGTTGCGGACAGCTTGTACACGCCACCGAGCGTGGGCTGGTCGAACGCGCATGCGAGCTTCGTTCCCACGCCCCAGGCGCTCACCTGGGCGCCTTCGTCCAAGATCGACTGGATCGTGTGCTCGTCGAGATCGTTGGAAAGCACGATGCCGCAGTCGGTGAGGCCGGCGGCGTCGAGCTTTTTGCGCGCCATCTTCGCGAGCCACGCCAAGTCGCCCGAGTCGATGCGGATGCCGGAGAGCTTCTCGCCGCGCTCGCGCATCTCGAGCCCGACCGTGATCGCGTTGTCGATGCCCTGCTCGACGTTGTAGGTGTCGACGAGCAGCACGCAGTTTTTGGGGAACGCCTTCGCGTACGCGCGGAACGCCTCGAGCTCGCTCGGGAACGCCATGACCCACGAATGGGCGTGCGTGCCCGACACGGGAAGGTCGAACATCTTGCCGGCGAGCACGTTGGACGTCGAGGAGCAGCCGCCCACGATGGACGCGCGCGAGGCCCACAGTCCGCCGCCCGCGCCCTGCGCGCGACGCAGGCCAAACTCGGCCACCGGCGCGCCCTGCGCCGCCAGGCAGACGCGCGCCGCCTTCGTCGCGATGAGCGTCTGGAAGTTCACGCAGTTCAGAAGCGCCGCCTCGAGCAGCTGGCACTGCATGATCGGCCCCTTCACACGGACGAGCGGCTCGTTCGGGAAGACGACCTGGCCCTCGGTCACCGCGTCGATGTCGACGGTCAGCTTGAAGTCGCGCAGCCATTCCAGGAAGTCGCCGCTGAAAAGCGCGCCGCCGCCCGGGGCGGGGACCTTCGACAGGTAGTCGATGTCGTCGGCCGAGAATTCGAAGGTGTCGATCATGTCGGCGAGCTGTGCCATGCCGCACGCGATGGCGTAGCCCCCCGAGAACGGGTTGTCGCGAAAGTACATGTGGAAGCATGCCTCGGTGTCGGCATGGCCCGAATCGCGGTACCCCTGTGCCATCGTGATCTCGTACAAATCGGTCAACAATGCGTAATCGATGCTCATAGAAGCCTCGTCTCCTTCTTACGCTTCGTTCTGCGCGCCGCCGTTGCCGCCCGCCTTGTGCGAGCGACGGCGGGCACGGCGATGCTCGTTCGAATGCGCCTGCTGCCCATCGGGGGCCGGCTTGCCCTCCGACTGGGAACGCTGGCGGCGCTTCGCGTCGGGGTTACCCTTCTGCTGCTTCTGCCCGCCGTTGCGCAGTCCCGACGACTTCTGGCCGGGACGGGGACGCTGTTCCTTCTGCTGGTTGGAATCGCTCTGCTGGCGGGGCTGCTGCTTCTTCTTCGAGCTCGAAGACTCCTCGCGCGAAGAACGCGTCTCCTGGCCCTTCTGGTCCGAGCGCTTGCGGGGCTTGCGCTTGGACGAGGAGCCCTTGTTCTTGCCTTCCTGCTTGGACGCGTGGGAAGCATGCTCGGATTCCGCCGACACCTTGGTCGAGCGGCGGCGACGGCGCGCGTGCCCCTCGCCCGACGGACGCTCCTCCGACGTTTCCTTGCGGGCCTTCTTCGAGGACGAGCCCGTGCGACGCACACGCCCCGCCTCGGCGAGCTTGTCCGTTCCCGTGAATTGGTCGGTCGTGAACAGCGAGGTGCTCGAGAACTCCGGCTCGGCGGGAGCCGTCGCTTCTTCCCACGCCTCCTTGCCGATCGTGTTCGGGCGCGCGCCCTCGGTGGGCGGGTCGAACTTCGCAAGCGGCACGCGCACCGGCTTCTCGCCCTCGAGACGCACCGACACGACCTCGCGCGGCACGTCGAGGTCGACCACCTTCGCTGGGCCGTCGGGGGTCTTCACCGTCGCGTTCTGCTTGGGGGCGCGGCTCTTGAAGTCCTTGTAGGCGTCGAACTCGTAGCGCAGACAGCACATGAGACGTCCGCAGACGCCGGATATCTTCTGCGGGTTGAGCGAGAGGTCCTGCTCCTTCGCCATGCGGATGGAAACGGGGCAGAACTCCCCGCCCAAGCGGGCGCAGCACAGCTCCTGACCGCAGTGACCGACGCCGCCGACCATGCGCGCCTCGTCGCGGACGCCGATCTGGCGCATGTCGACGCGGACGTGGAACCTCGAGGCGAGCTTACGGACGAGCTCGCGGAAGTCGACGCGCTCCTCGGCCTCGAAGTAGAAGACGGCCTTGTCGCCTTCGAGCAGATACTCGACCGAGACGGGGTGCATGTCGACGCCCGCCTGGGCAGCCATCTCCTTGAAGACGGGCAGGGCCTCGGCGCCCTTGCGCTCCATCTCGGCGGCGCGCGCGACGTCCTCCTCGGTGGCGAGGCGCTTCACGGGCTTGAGCGGCGACTTGAGCTTCTTTACCTGGTCGTCGTCTATCTCGAAGATGTCGCCCGAGGCACGGCCGAACTCCACGCCGCGCGCAGTCAGGACCACGACGGCGTCGTCTTTGCGTATATCGAGATCACGCGGGTCGAACCACAGCGTGCGCGGATTGAAAGCGAGTCTAATCGGTGCGACTCGAACCATATAAAACCTCTCTTACTTCGAACAGCATCGCGTCGGTGCACGTTTCTGGGGAAACATTATAGGAGATTGCCTCGTCGCTCACACGCACGCGCATGAGCGCGGCCGCGGCGCGTGCCTCGTCGGTACGTGCTGCGGCGGCCTCGATCTGAGCGCGCACGTCGACGTTGATGACGAGCTCGGGGGCGCCGGCGCACACGGCGGCGACGTCGCGCAGCCACGACTCGGCGATGCAGAACAGCTGATGGAGCGACTGCAGGGTCTTCGCCGTGATCTGACGCTTGTTGCGCGCCTCGATCTGGCGGATCGCCGACTTCGCCAGGAAATCGGCGTTCTCCGCGATCTCGGCCTCGAGCTTGGCGCGCACCTCGTCGAGCGGGGCCTTCGCCGCGCTCACCAGGTCGGCCGCCATCCCCACGATGTCCCAGTCGTCGGCATGGTCGAGCCGCGAGAGGACGTCGACCACGCGGCGGCGGAAGTCGAGCCGGTCGTTCGACTTCAAAAACTCGCACGCCCGCGTGATGGAGCCGCCGCACGCCTCGATGGCGATGCGGGCAAGGTCGAGCGACGCGCCCGTATTCTGCCTGATGATCCCCGCAGCCTCGGTCGCGGGGATGTGGCGGAACGGCACCACCTGGCAGCGCGAGACGATCGTCGGCAGGACGCTTTCTCGCGTGCGGGCCAAAAGGATGATAACGACGTTGTCGGGCGGCTCCTCGAGCGTTTTCAGAAACGCGTTCGCCGACGACGTGGTGAGCAGCTCGGCACGGTCGAGGATGTAGACCTTCGCCTGTGCCTGGATGGGCGCGAGCTGCACGTCGGCAACGATGTCGCGGATCTGGTCGATCAGGTAGCCGCCCGCACCCTCCGGCGCGAAATAGCGCACGTCGGGATGCTTCTTGCGCATGATGCGCCCGCACGCATCGCATGCCCCGCACGCGCCCCCGCGCGGACCTGTCGCCCCCTTCGGGCAGAGGTAGGCCTGGGCGAGCGCGTAGGCCGCGAGCGTCTTGTTCGACCCGGCGGGGCCGCAGAACAGATAGGCGTGGCTCACGTGCCCGCCGCGAACGCTCGCGCGCAGGAAATCGCGCACCTGGGGCTGCCCGAGGATGTTCTCGAATGCGTCAGCCACGGCCGCCTCCTCGCGAAGGGGCGTTCCCACGCGCGGCGCCCTTGCGCCCGCGTCCTTTGCGCGGCGCGCCCGAACGCGCCTTCGGCCTGTCGTTCTGCCCCGAAGAAGGGACGGAGGCGCTCTCGGCACGCTCCGCGAGCTCAGGGAGGACGTCGACGAGCTCGCGGGCCACCGCGGCGGCCGTCGCCCTGCGCGACTTCGACGAGCGCACGACGCGAATGCGCTTCGGGTCGCGCTTGGCAAGCTTCAGAAACGCCCTGTTCACGCGAGCGTGGAACGCCTCGCCCGCCTGCTCCATGCGATCGCCCGCACCCGACCCCTTCGCGCGGGCGAGCCCAAGGCGGGTGTTTCCGCACACAAGGAGGATGGTCCGGTCGGGCGAGACGCCGTCGGTCGCGAACGCGTTCGCCCGACGCACGAAGTCGAGAGGGAGCCCGCGCCCGTAAGCCTGATACGCGATGGTGGAGTCCGTGAACCGATCGCACAGGACGACCGCCCCGCGCGCAAGCGCCGGCTTGATGACCTCGGCCACGAGCTGCGCACGCGCGGCCTCGTAGATGAGAAGCTCCGCTCCATCGGCGATCTCGCCATGTTCGGGGTCGAGCACAACGCGACGCAGCGACTCGCCCACCTGCGTGCCGCCCGGCTCGCGCAGGCACACGACCTCGCGGCCCTTGGCCTTAAGCTCAGAGGCGACGTAACGGATATGGGTCGACTTCCCGGCCCCGTCGCCTCCTTCGAAGGTCACGAAGACGCCGCGGGGAGAGGGCACGCGCCCCTCTTCCGAAGGCCCGGATGCCTCAGGCGATGCAGGGGCCGAAGACGCGCCCGCATCGCCCCGCGGCGCCGCCCCGTCTGCGGTGACGACCGTTCCCGAAGAGCCTTCCGCAGCCTGCTCGCCCAAGGCGCCCCTGTCGTGCGGCTTCGCCATGCGGTTATTCCCCGGCGCTCTCGCGGACGGCGGCGGCCACCGCCTCGACCGCGCGCGGGTCGAACGGCTCGGGCATGATGAAGTCCTCGCAAAGCTCCTCGTCGGACACGAGCGCCGCGAGCGCCTCGGCGGCGGCGAGCTTCATCTTCTTGGTGATGCGCGTCGCACGCGCCTCGAGCGCGCCCTTGAAGATGCCGGGGAACGCGACGACGTTGTTGATCTGGTTCGGGAAGTCGGAACGCCCCGTGCCGACGACGCGGGCGCCCGCCTCGCGTGCCACGTCGGGATAGATCTCGGGAACGGGATTCGCCATGGCGAAGAGGATGGCGTCGTCGTTCATGGACGCGACCATCTCCTTCGACACGATGCCCGGCGCGGAAACGCCCACGAAGATGTCGGCGCCGCGCATCGCGTCGGCGAGGGTGCCCTCCTCGTCGGCGAGGTTGGTCACGGAGAGCATGGCGCGCTGGGCGTCGGTGATGCCTTCGGACTTCGACGAGATGATGCCGCACTTGTCGCACAGGATGAGGTTCTTGAAGCCGTAGTCGAGCATGAGCTTGGAGATGGCGATACCCGCGGCGCCCGCGCCGTTCACGATGACGCGGCACGCTTCCTTCTTCTTGCCCGTGAGGCGCAGCGCATTGATCACGCCGGAGAGCACGACGATGGCGGTGCCGTGCTGGTCGTCATGGAACACGGGGATGTCGAGCTCGTCGATGAGGCGGCTCTCGATCTCGAAGCAGCGGGGCGCCGAGATATCCTCCAGGTTGATGCCGCCGAACGCAGGCGCTATGCGCTTCACCGTCTCGACGATTTCGTCGACGTCCTGGGTGTCGAGGCACAGCGGCACCGCATTCACGTCGCCGAAGGCCTTGAACAGCGCGCACTTCCCCTCCATGACGGGCATGGCGGCCAGAGGGCCGATGTTGCCGAGGCCGAGCACGGCCGACCCGTCGGAGACGACGGCGACGGTGTTGGCCTTCTGCGTGTAGGTGTAGGCGGCGGCGGGGTCCGCGGCGATCTTCTTGCAGGGCTCGGCGACGCCGGGCGTGTAGGCGAGCGCCAGGTCCTCGCGCGTCTTGATCTCCATCTTCGGGGTGGTTTCGAGCTTTCCCTGCCACTGCTCATGCAAACGCAGCGATTCCTGTGCGATGTCCATGCCTCACCTTTCAGCCGTTCTCTGCCCGGGCGCGCCCAACACAGGCACGCCCTTCAATCCACAACCTGAGAATTATACCTGTTGCCGCCGCCGAAACCGCCCGCCCGGCGCCCATGAGCACAAGCGCTCCACTAAGCGGGCGGCAGCGCGCCGTTCGAGCGCCGATAAGCGCACCGCCGTAGCGGAAGGCGCGCTTCGCGGATACACTGGGAGCAAGACGAAACGCGGGCACGGATCCCGCGGGAAGGCGAACGAGAGGGGATGCACGTGACGCAAACGCAGACGGCGCTTTCGGCCTCGGCCGTGGCCGACGCCGTGTACTCGGCGATCCGCACGATCGCAGTCGAGCTTCGGCCCGACGTCCTGCGCGCGATAGAGAGCGCCCGGGAAAGGGAGACGGAACCGCGGGCGAAATCGGTGCTCGCGTCGATGATGGAGAACGCGCGCATCGGCAACGCCGACCGCGTTCCCATCTGCCAGGACACGGGGACCTGCTGGGTGCGCCTCGAAGTGGGAGAAGACCTCTCCATCCCCGGAAACGTCCTGTCCAAGGTGAACGACGCCGTCGCGCGCGCCTACACCGACGGCCGTTTACGCATGAGCGTGGTGCGCGACGCGCTTTTCGACCGCGGCAACACAGGCGACAACACCCCGGCGTTCGCCGAGATAGCGACGCGCCCGGGGCACGGCGCCACGCTGCACGTGCTCTTGAAGGGCGGAGGCTCCGACAACGCGTCGCGCGTCGTCATGCTCGCCCCCGGCGCGGGACCAGACGGCGTGCGCAAGGTCGTTTTGGACTGCGTGCGCGAGAAGGCCGCGAACGCCTGCCCGCCGCTCATCATCGGCGTGGGCGTCGGCGCCACGTTCGACAAGGTGGCGGGGCTCGCCAAGCACGCGCTTCTGCGCGAGGTCGGAAGCCCCGCGAAAACGCCCGAGGCAGACGCGTTCGAGCGCTCCCTTCTCGACGAGGTGAACGCGACGGGCATCGGACCTGCGGCCCTCGGCGGGAAGACGACGGCGCTCGCCGTGCACGTGGAGACCGCGCCCTGCCACATCGCCGCGCTCCCCGTCGCCGTGAACATGGGGTGCTCCGCCATGCGCAGCGCATCGATCGAGCTTGTGAGCTGGGAGGACTGACGATGAGCGAACCTTTGAGACTGACGCTTCCCTTCGCCAAGGAAGACCTCGCCCCGCTCGAGATAGGCCAACAGGTGCTGCTTTCGGGCCCCGTGTACACGTGCCGGGACGCCGGGCACATGCGCGCGCTCGAGGCGCTGCACGAGACGGGGGAGCTCCCCTTCGGGCTCTCCGGCCAAACCATCTTCTACGCCGGCCCCACCCCCGCCGCCGCGGGACGCCCGCTCGGCAGCGTCGGCCCCACCACGGCGAGCCGCATGGACTTCGCGACGCCCGCCCTCATGGACGCGGGGCTTGCCGCCTGCATCGGCAAGGGAAAGCGCAGCCAGGCCGTCATCGACGCCTGCGTGCGCAACGGGTGCGTCTACTTCGCGGCCGTCGGCGGGATCGCGGCTCTGCTCGCGACCCACGTCACCTCGACGGAAACCATTGCCTGGGACGATTTAGGGACAGAAGCGCTCCGCCGCATCGAGCTTTCCGACTTCCCCGTCTACGTCGCCGTGGACACGAAAGGCGGCGACCTCTACCGCTCGATCGAGGCGAAGGCGCGCGCGTAGGGCTAGCGGGTCGTCTCCTTCACGCCCGCGAGGATGAACGCGTCGAGCGTCTGCTGGATGCGCTCCCATTCGCGCGGGCTCTTGTCGATGGTGCGCCTGACGACGGCCAAGCACCCGCTCGCCTGGAAGTACAGGATGCCATCGAGCTCGTCGGGGGAAAGGTCGCTCCTGCCGGCGAGCGCGTGCAGGTAGTGGTCCCTCTGGCTCGCGACGGCCTTCGTGACGATCTGGTCGGTCAGGGTGTTGTCCATGAAGATGCCGGAGTAGTGCTTGTTCTCGCGGATGAACTGGCAAAACGGCATATCGCACCCCACGCATGCCGAGATCTTCCCCGACTCCATCGCAAGCAGGTGGCGCGCGAGCGAGCTCGACTGCGACAACGCCTCGTCGAGCACCTCGTCGAGCACCTCGTTCATGTTGCGATAGTGACGGTAGAACGTGCCGCGCCCGATGCCCGCGCGCTCGCACAGGTCGGTCACCTTGATGTCGGCGAGCGAGTGCGTTTTCTTCAGCTCGAGAAAGGCCTCCTTGATGAGGCCTTTCGTCAGCACCACGCGGCGGTCGACCTTCGGCGTGTCCTTCTCGGAAGACACCATAGCGCTAGTTCTCCGAAGCCTTCGGAGCCGCTTTCCGCGTCGTTTTCTTCGCGGCGGGTTTCTTGGCCGCTGCCTTCTTCGCAGGGGCCTTCTTGGCCGCGGGCTTCTTCGCCTTCGAGGACGCCTTCTTCTCGTCGTCCTTCTCCTTGCCGGGGCAATCGAAGTTCGGGCAGAGCTTCCACGGCCCGCGCGCGGTCGTAACGATCACGAGCGGCGCGCCGCAGTGCTCGCACACCTCGTCGGTGGCGGTGAGCTTGCCGTACTGCGGGAGCGGGTAGCCAACGCCGCACTCGTCGTAGTTCTCGCAGCGGATGAAGCGCTTCAGCGTGCGCGGGTTCTTCTGCGCGATGAGCTTGGCGTCCTTGCCCGCCTCCTTGCACACGGGGCAGGTGCCCACCACCACGTCGGGCTCCTTGTTCGTCTCGCAGTTCGGGTCGATGCAGATGGTGCGCGGCTTCGAACGGAACGCCGTCACCTTGACCTGGGGCATACCGCACGTCGGGCACGGCTCGGGCAACGCCTCGATCTTGCCCTTGGGAAGCGGGTAGGTGACGTCACAGTCGGGCCAGCCGGCACAGCCGATGAACATGCCGCGCGTCTTCTGGGAGGCGCGGATCTGCAGGTCCTTCCCGCATTTCGGGCACTTGCCGACGTAGGCGTCGGCCGCGACGGCGTCGGCGAGAGCTTCTTTCACCTCTTCGGCGTGGGGCATGAGGTCGGAAAGCTGCTCGGAGAGGAGGTTGCGGCTCGTCATGACGACGTCGGCCTTGGTCTTCTGCCCCTCGGCGATGTTGTCCATCTCCTCTTCGAGCTCGGCCGTCATCTCAGGGTGCGTGATGTGGGGCGCGAACTTGTCGAGCGCATCGCACACCGCCATGCCGAGCTGCGAGGGCTCGATCGGGTCGTTCTGGATGTACTTCACCGTGTAAAGGCGCTCGATGATGCTGTGGCGGGTCGACTTCGTGCCGAGCCCGAGCTTCTCCATCTCCTGGATGAGGCGCCCCTGGGAATAGCGCGCGGGCGGCTCGGTCTGCTTCTTGGTGCACACAGCGCCGTTGAAGGCGATGACCTGGCCTTCCGCAAGCGCTGGAAGCTGCTCGTCCTTCTTGAGCCCGTACGGGTAGATCGCGCGGTAGCCCGCGTGCACGAGCACGTCGCCTTTGGCCGCGAAGCTCTCGCCCGAAACGTCGAGCGTGACCTTGGTCCCCTCGACAACGGCGGCCTCGGAAAGCGTGGCGAGGAAGCGGCGCGCGATGAGGTTGTAGAGCTTGTACTCCGCGGGTGGCAGATCGTCGGGCGTCGCCTTCGCCGTCGGGTAGATGGGCGGATGGTCGGTCGTTTCCTTCTTGCCGCGCGTCGCCGTGAGCTTGCCCTTCGCGAGCAGCTCCTTGCAGAACGGCGCGTAGGCGGGGTTGCCCGACACCGTCTTCACGACCTCGGCCAGATCGAGCGAGCTCGGGTACACCGTGTTGTCGACGCGGGGGTAGGAGATGTAGCCGTCCATGTAGAGGCTCTCGGCGAGGCGCATCGTGCGCGCGGGAGAAAGGCCCTCAGCGGACGCCGCGGTCATGAGGCTCGTGGTGTTGAACGGCACGGGCGGCTGCTGCTTGCGCTGGCGCTTCTCGATCTTCGCCACGCGCGCCGAGAGCGCGCCGTCGACGGCGGCCATGGCGGCATTCGCGCGCGCTTCCTCCTTGAAGCGAGCCGTCGCATGGCCCGCCGTGAAGGCGAGCTCCCCTTCCCCGTCGGTTACGCCCTCATTCGCCGCGGCGTCGAAGGAGCCCTTGATGACCCAGTAGTCCTCGGGGATGAACGCGAGGCGCTCCCGCTCGCGCGCGACGATGAGCGCGAGCGTCGGGGTCTGCACGCGGCCGGACGAGCGCACATTGCCGTAGCCGGCGAATTTCACGAGCGTGAGGAAGCGCGTGAGCACCGCGCCCCAGATGAGGTCGATGTCCTGGCGCGACGCACCGGCGGACGCGAGGTTCGTGTCGAGCTCGACCAGGTTCGAGAACGCATGCGTGATCTCTTCCTTGGTGAACGCCGAGTAGCGCGCGCGGGAAACGGGGGCGGTCGGGTTGACCTCCTGGATGCACGAGAGCGCGTCGGATCCGATGAGCTCGCCTTCGCGGTCAAAGTCCGTCGCGATCACGATCGAGTCGGCCTTCTTCGCGAGGTTCTTCAGGCTGCGGATGATCTCCTTTTCCTTGGGAAGCTTCTCGATGGGCGCGTACACCAAGTACGGCAGCGCGTCCATCTTCCAGCCCTTGAGCTCCACGCCGTCTTCCGTGAACGGCTTTTTCTTCTTGAACGGCGGGCGAGGCAGGCTCGCGGGGACGTCGGCGGGAAGGGTTTCGCCCTCCGCGGTGACGCCGCGCCAGCCGCCGCGCTTCTTGTACACGAGCGACGGGGCGAAGTCGGGTTCCAAGATGTGCCCGCGCAAGCCGATGGTGACCCACTCCTCGCCGTCGACCTCGAAGCGGTACACCGGCGTGGAATACACCTTGTCCGCCTTGGGCTTCTTCGCGCCGAGCAGCGCGGCGATCTTGGTCGCCGCGTCGTTTTTCTCCGTTACCACCAGTCTCACGTGGCCCTCCTAGCCTCGAGGCGCTCTTGCCGGCGCGCTCGAAATCGTTCACACGATAGCCCCGATTCGTCGTTTTACGTGTGCGGGGATCCCTTCGCGTCGCATGCCCAGGGCACGCTAAGCCCCGCAATGCAACGCGCCTTAGCATACACGATTTCGCCGCGAAGACGCGAAAAAGGTTCCCGAAGCGATATCTTCGCCTTCAGGAACCTTATTCATCGGGAAGCTCGATTCCGCGTTCCGCCTTACGACGCAGCGGACACCGCCTTCGCGCCTTCCGCCGCGGCGGCGGCCGCCTCTTCTGCCTCCTCGCGCGCGAGCACGAGCTTCATCGCCTCGATGGCGCATTCGAGCATGCCGTCGTCGGGCTCGTTCGTGGTGAGGTACTGCATCTGCATGCCCGGCCACAGGACCACCTTAACAAGCGGGTTCTCGGGGTGCGACCCCGCCCACTTCACCGTGATCTCGTACGACACGCCGGCGATCACGGGCATGAGCACGATGCGCGAGACGATGACGAGCGCGAGCTTCGGCGCCCCGTCGGGCACGCCCCACGCCGCGATGAGGGCGTTCAAGGGCACGACCGTGTACACGAAGATCGCGATGATCATGACCATGATGAGGAACGCCGTGCCGCAGCGCACGTGGAGCCGCGGGAAGCTGCGGGCGTTTTCCGGCGTTAGGGGAAGTCCGTGCTCGTAGCAGTGGATGGTCTTGTGCTCGGCGCCGTGGTAGCCGAACATGCGCTTGATCTCCGACATGCGCCCGATGAGCCAGATGTAGAACACGAACACCGCAACGCGCAGCACGCCGTCGACGATGTTCCACAGAAGCGTGTTGCCGTCGTACTCGCCCACGATGAGGTTCGTGAGAAACGCCGGCGCCACGATGAACAGCACCACGCCGAGCACGAGCCCGAGCACCATGGACACCGCCATCTCGCGCTTGCCGAACTCGCCCTCGCCGTCCTCGCCTTCGCCTGCCGCCTTCGCGGGCTCGGGCTTGGGCACAGAGGCCTCCTCGGCCGCTACCGGCTCGAGCTTCGACTGCGCGCCGAGCGCGTCGATGACCGTGTCGGGCCGCCCGAAGTCGCCCTTCCAGGAAAAAGAGTCGCCCGCGTTCGGCGCCGTGGCCTGCGGTTCCTTGCGAGCCACGGCCTTCTCGGGCTCAACCTTCGGCTCCTCGTCCTCTTCCTCGCCGTCGTCGGCGTAGGCGTGCATCGTCGCCACCTCGAGCGCCTTGTACCCGAGCATGAGCGATTCCACGAGCGCGCGGCAGCCGCGGATGAGCGGCCAGTACAGCCAGCTGTTCTTCGCCTTGCCGCTCGCGAGATCGTGTTCCTCGGTGTACACCGCCCCGGAAGGCTCGCGCACCGCCACCGACCAGTTGTACTTGCCGCGCATCATGATGCCCTCAATGAGCGCTTGGCCGCCCACGTGGGTCTTGCGCTCGCCGTCCTCGGAGAACGCGCGCGAAAGGTCGCTTCTTCCTTTCGCCATGCGCTAGCCCCTCTTCACGTGCGGATAGGGGTTCCCGCAGCTCATCTTGCCCTCGGGGCACGTTCCCGACACGCACGGCGCGCCGGCGGCGGCGAACACGAACGGAGCGGTCGGGCGCACGAGCTCGAGCATGCGGTGCGCCATCTCGCGGATCTCCCATTGGGCGCGGTTGCAGCAGCGCAGGTTGAAGAAGTGCAGAAGCTCGCGCACGTTCATCGTGACCACGATCTTGCTTTCCGCCGCGTTCGGCAGAAGGTAGCGCGCGTCCTCGGCGGGAACGCCGGCGTCGAGCAGCTTCTTGTACGCGGAGACGCAGGCGTCGATGGCCTCGTCGAACACGGCCTGGGTTTCAGGCGTCGCCTTCACGGAATCGGGAACAACGACGTCGACGCCGTCCTTGAACTTGACGTAGCGCTGGCTTTGCTGGTTGAAGCTCGCGAGGCGATGGCGCACGAGCTGGTGGGTCAGCGCGCGCGACACCCCGTCGATGGCGAAGGTGTAGCTCGCGTGCTCGAGCGTGGAGAAGTGCCCGCTTTCCATAATGGTGGAAAGAACGCTCTTCACGCGCTCGTCGGGCATCGTCTCCATGAGCTCGGCCGCGCCGACGGGTGCATAGCACAGGCGCGCCGCGGTCGCGATGGCGCGCTCAGGGTCGGGGGTATGGTACAGCAGCTCAACATGCATGGTTTGCTCCTCACGTGATGGGATCGCCCCATCCAATTGATACTCGTCTGGAAATAAAGACATGGTTTGCTAGTATGATAACCAAAGAGGAGGAAGGGCCCCGCGCACATTCGCGCGGAAGGCCGACTTAACACGGAAAGGGCACCCGCCTATGGATAACTCGTTCACGCCCCTGCTCACCACCACCGACTGGAACGCCGAGTGGAAGGAGCTGCAGCACGCGCGGCGCCACGTCGACGACGCAACCTATTGGGACGAGCGGGCGAAGACCTTCACGACGAAGGACTCGCCCAATCCCTACGTCGAGCGCTTCCTTACGCTCGCGCAGGTGCGCGACGGCGAAAGCGTCTTCGACATGGGTTGCGGCACGGGCGCCATAGCGCTCCCGCTCGCGGCGTCGGGGCACAAGGTCACCGCGGCGGACTTCTCGGGCGGCATGCTTTCGGGCCTTCGCGAGCGCGCAGGGAAAGACGGCGTCACGGGCATCGAGACCATCCAGATGAGCTGGGAAGACGACTGGGAAGAGCACGGCGTCGCCCCCCGCTCGCATGATGTGTGCACCGCGTCGCGTTCCATCGCGGTCGACGACATGCGCCTCGCGCTCCTGAAGCTCTCGGCGGTCGCACGCAGGCGCGTCGCCATCACGCTCCCCACCGGGTCCTCCCCCCGCACCGACGCGCGCGTCCTCGACGCGCTCGGGCTCGCGAACCGCGTCGGCCGCGACCACCTCTACGCCATCGCCATGCTCGTGAACCTCGGGTTCGAGCCTGAGGTCGGCTACATCAAGAGCACCCGTCTCGACACGTTCTCCTCGGTCGACGACGCCGTCGCGAAGTACCGGGGAATGGTCGAGTCGCAGGCCGCGTTCGTGCCCGAGAAGCGCGTTCAGATAGCGCTCGCGAAGCTTCGGCCCTGGGTTGAGTCCCAGCTCGTGGAGAACGAGAACGCCGGGAAGCCCGATGAAAAGGGCGTTGAGCAGGGAGTTCTCCGCCTTGCCACGCCGCGCGTCATAAGTTGGGCGCACATCTCGTGGAACGTCGAGGAAGATTAGGGGCCCGTCCCGGAAACAGCCGGGCGTTGTGCCCGCAGAGAGGGTTCTCTATACTTGAGACCAAGGGATTGAAACAAGAACCGAAAGCGAAGGGGAAGAAGAACATGCGCATTTCGGCACGCAACGTCATGAAGGGCACGATCGCGAACATCGAGGACGGGGCGGTGAACGGCATCGTCTCGATCGAGGTGGGGGGCACGACGCTCATCTCGAGCATCACGATGGAGGCGATCCGCGACCTCAAGCTTAAGGTCGGCATGCCTGCCTACGCCATCGTGAAGGCCAGCCACGTCATGTTCGCGAGCGGAACGGAACCGCTTACGAACCTTTCGGCGCGCAACCAGCTCGTCGGCCAGGTGAGCACGATCCGCGCCGGGGCGGTGAACGGCCGCGTCTCGCTCGAACTCGAAGACGGCAACATCATCACCGGCTCGATCACCAACGCCGCCATCAAGGATCTGGGGCTCGAGGTCGGCAGTCCCGCCGTGGCCATCATGAAGTCGAGCGACATCATGATAGGCATCGACGACTAACCGCCTCCGAGCGTAAAAAAAGACCCGAGCAAACGCTCGGGTCTTTTTTCGTGCAAGAAAAGCTATTCGGCAGCCGGAGTCTCGACTTCGAGGGCAGCTTCGGCCTCGGCGTCGGCAGCGGCTTCCTCGGCAGCAGCGCCTTCAGCTTCAGCGGCAGCGGCGGCCTCAGCAGCGCGGGCAGCCTCTTCCTCGGCCTTCTTGGCGTACTCTTCGGCGCGCTTGGCCTTTTCAGCGGCCTTCTTCTCGCGCTCAGCCTTCTTGGCGGCTTCGGCCTCGGCGACGGCAGCAGCGCGCTTGGCCTTCTTGGCGGCCTCGCGCTCGGCAACCATGTCCTTCGCAGAGCCGAACTTGTCGGCGAAGCGCTGGACGCGTCCACCGGTGTCGATGAACTTCTGCTGGCCCGTGAAGAACGGGTGGCAGGCGTTGCAGATGTCAACGCGCAGCTCAGGCTTGGTGGAGCGGGTCTTGAACGTGTTGCCGCACGTGCACGTAACGGTGCACTCGACGTAATCCGGATGGATTCCTTGCTTCATGTTGGTTCTCCTTTACCATGCCTTGGTTTCCGACCAAGGCGAGACAAGCCTTTTTATAATAGCATATCCTTTTGCGAATGCAACATAAAACGGGAGGCCGATCCGATGGAATCGACCCCCGTGCCGCCCATGCGAAGACGCGGTTGCCCGATCCGCCTCGTCCTAAACTTCCGCGACCCAGAGCCCGTGCAGGTTGCAGTACTCGTACACCTTCACCGGCACGTCGCCCGCAGCCACGACGAAGTCGGCTTGAGGCTTGTCAGCCGAGGAGAGCTCGACGATCTGGTAGCCCTTCTCGGTGACGAGGCAGACGAACGCGATGAGGTGCTCGTCGGTCATCGGGTGCTCGACGCTGCCGACTTCGACGTGGACGGCGTTCCCCTCGACCGCGACAACGGGAACGTGCTTCTCGTCAGCGGCGTCGGTCGAGTTGGCGACAAGCTCGCTCATCTTCTCGCCGCAGCACGAAAGCGGCGCCTTCTTATCGAACGGTTTCACGGCGACATTGCCGCAATGATTGCACTTGAAGAATTTCACATCCATGGCGATTCCTTTCCAAACCCCCTGAAAGCGCACGGCGTTTTGCCGTGCCCGGCGGGCGATTCGCACGCGGCGCGCCCGCTCTGTCTGCCATGTTACCGAGAATCAGTATCGATAGGAAGTCCTTGTTGAGACTTCTTCGCAATAAGTGCATAAGCGAGCACGCACACGCCGACCACGATAAGGGGGACCGAGAGCACCTGCCCCATCGTGAGCCAACCGCCCCACAGATATCCTAGCTGGGCATCCGGCTCGCGGACGAATTCGATAGCGAACCGAAAACATCCGTACAACACGAGGAAGGTGCCGAGGAACGTCCCTTGGGGGCGCGGCGGCATCTTTCGGGAAAGGGCGAACAGCACGATGAACAGAAGCACGCCCTCGAGCAGCGCCTCGTAGAGCTGCGAGGGATGGCGCGGCAGCATTCCCGCGGCGCCGCCGAACACCACACCCCAGGGCGCGTCGGTCACGGCTCCCCACAGCTCTCCGTTCACGAAGTTCGCGCAGCGCCCGAAGAACAGCCCGACCGGGGCGACGATGCACCCCATGTCGGCGAGCGTAAGGTAAGGGATATGGGTCAGGCGCGCGGCAACGATGCCCGAAAGCAGCGCGCCGATGAGCCCGCCGTGGAAGCTCATGCCTCCCTTCGAGAACGCGAGGATGTCCTCGGGGTGCTGGAAGTAGTAGCCGTCACCGTAGAAGAGGACGTAGCCGAGCCTCCCGCCGAGGATGATGCCGATGACGACGCAGAGCATGATGGTGATGAGCGAATCGGAATCTACCCGCACCTTCCACCTGCGTGAAAGGCGCACGATGAGAAGCGCCGCGCAGATGAAACCGAGCACGTAGGCGATGCCATACCAGCGAACAGTAAACGGCCCGATCGCGAAGGCGACCGGGTCGAGATGTTGATAGATGTCGTTAAGCAAGAAGGCTATTCCCTCCCCATTCCCGCGCCGACTTCGATCGCGGCGAACCGCACTTCCTCGCGAAGGGCGAGCGGAATCGTTTGCACGGACGAGATGCGCGCCGCGCATTTCGGGCACCGAAGCGTGAACAGGGCGATGTCGTTCCGAAGGACCATCATCGACTCATAGCTGCATATGTCGAGGTCCTTTTCCCCGCATGCGGGACAGCGCAAGCCCACAGCCACGATAACACCCCTCTTCCGCATTCTTCCGCAGAATCCGTCCGTCGTCTTACGAGCATTGTACCAGTTCGCACGAAGACGCCGCGCGAAACGTGCGAGCGGCGGCCGCGCGCTACAGGATGAAGCGGCTTCGGCTGCCGAGCTTGTGCTCCATCCGCGGGCATTCCTCGATGCTTGGCCCGTGCGTGAGGAAGAACGTGCAGAAATGGCACACTTCCTTGACGGCGGCGTCGAACCCCAGATCCGGGTTGAGCAGCACCGCGAAGTCGTCGCACACCTCGTGCGTCGGCCTGAAGCACGCGGCGAAATGGCAGTCGGCCGGACACGGCTCGCCCGGCGTGTTGTGCGGGCAACGGGATTGCATCTCGTCGTCGCATCCGCGCTGTTCCCAACAATGTGGCATGATTCCCCTCTTTCGAACCCGAAGGCCTCGCCAAACAACGAAGGGCGGGGTGCTCCCCCGCCCTTCGCCTCGTCTCGAATCGACGCGCCTCGTTAGAACCCTTCGTGATACGGGACGACGCGCTCGACGCCCGGCACGCGCTCCTTGAGGATGCGCTCGACGCCGTTCGCCAGCGTCATCTCGGACATCGGGCAGCCCTTGCAGGCGCCCTGAAGCTCGACGGTTACGACGCCGTTCTCGTCGACGTCGATGAGCGTGACGTCGCCGCCGTCGGCCTGCAGGCTCGGACGGATAAGCTCGAGCACGGCAGCCACATCGGATTTCTCTACCATGAGTACTCCTTTTTCAAGATGTATAAGCTCAGGCGATAATCTTACCATAGCGGATAAGCTCCCACATGAAACAAGCGGGAAACGTCTCGCCTCGGGTCATTCTATCGGCTGCCAGTCCTTGCCGACGATCACGAGCACGTTGGTGTTGAAGCTGTAGTAGTCGCCGCCGTTCACCGCACGCCCCGTGTCGATCATCTTCACGATCGTGTTCGCAGCGGCTTTATAGGCCTCGTCGCGGTAGATGACAAGCGTGTCGGTGTAGTTGCCCGAGTCGTCGACATTGCCGATAGTACCGACAGAAAAGCCCTTGCTTCCGAGCAACGCGCCCATCTTCGCGCCGACGCCGACGACGCCGCCGCCGTTGCGGATCTCGACGGTGATGCCCGTGGGATCGGACACCGTCTCGGTCTCTTGCGATGCCGAGGGGTCGGCCCCCGCGTTCACGCTTTCCATGACCGCTTTCCACTGCGACGAGGACGCGTTGAACACCGATGTGCCGTCAGCGTCGCCTGCGCTGCCGGGCACGCACGCCGTGTAGACCGTCGCGCTGCTCAAGGGCCGAAGCCCGTTCGCGAGCGAGATGACCTGCGACGACGAGAGGTCGGTCTGAAGTCCCTGCGCGATCGAGTCGAGCTCGGTCGCGAAATCGAGCCCGCCCGCTTCGAGAAGCCGCTCGGCAAGCGCGCGCATGAACGACGTCCTGTTGGCGGCCTGCGTCTCGACGCCGTCTGTGTAGTTGCTCGCCCGCAGCATGACGACCGCGCTGTCCCCGTCGAGCACCTGGTCGCCCGAGGCGAGGTAGATGTCGCCCGCGTACGGGTCGTCGACGTCCTCGGAAAGCGTCACGCCGACGCCGCCCGCCAAATCGACGAGGCCCTTCAAACCCGCCTCATCGGTCTTGACGATGTGCGCGATGCTGACGCCGGAAAAGCTCGCCACGGCGTTCACGAGCGCCTCGTCGCCGCCGAGCGTCTCGGCATCGTAAAGCGGATGGGTCTTACCGTCCGACAGGTTCACCGCAAGGTTCGAGGGAATGGACACGGCAGTGAGCACACGCGACGCCTCGTCGACGCGGACGAGCAGATACGCGTCGTTCTCGGGTCCCGAGGTTCCCTTCGGGGACCCGAGATCGGCCGTGCACAGCACGTAATACGGTTCCCCGTCCTTCGCAGCGGCAAGGGCGTTTTTCGCGTTCGAGTCGACGAGCGAAAGCTTCGAGTTCGAGGCGTTGAAGAAGACCGCGACGCCCACGCCCACCGCGACAAGGGCGATCACAAGCACCGATACCACCCCAACGAGCGCGCGCTTGGCGCTGCTCTTGCGCTGCACGTCCTGGATGTAGCCGCGCTGATTCACGCGGCGAGAATACGCATGGTAGCTTTCGCGGGTCGAGGTGTCGGGGACGACCGTCTCGACGATGCCGCGCGCCGCGCGCCGCTTCTTGCGCGAGTTGGAGAACCCGACCGACGAAGCGTTCATGCGGCGAGCATGCCGAGGCGCACCGCCGCGCGTGACGTGCGTTCCGATGGTCGAGTCGTTCATCGTGCGCGACGTGTGCTTCGATTGGGCCGCGCTGAATCCTTTGTTCTTCTTGAGCATCGGCGGCGAAACCTATTCCTCTTCCACGGCGACGCGGGAAACGTTCGCACCGAGCGACGAGAGCTTGCCGACATAGTTTTCGTACCCGCGGTCGATGTGACGGATCTCGTGGACGCGCGTCTCCCCCTCGGCGACGATGCCGGCGAGGACGAGGGCCGCACCTGCGCGCAGATCCGTCGCCTTCACGGGAGCGCCCTGCAGATGCGGCACACCATGCACGAGCGCGTGATGATCCTCGATCGTGATGTCGGCGCCCATGCGCGAAAGCTCGGCGGCGAACATGAAACGATTCTCGAACACGTTCTCGGTGATGACCGACGGGCCCTGCGCAAGCGACGCGAGCAGCATGAACTGCGCTTGGAGATCGGTCGGGAAGCCGGGGTGCGGAAGCGTCTGGATGTCGATAGCGCGGAGCGGCCCTTCGCGCTTCACGGTGATCCAATCCTCGCCGGTGTCGATGTCGCATCCCATCGCCGACAGCTTCATGAGCGCCATCCGGAGGAAAGACGGATCGATGCCCCGAACCGTCACCGGGCCGCCGGTGAGGGCGCCGCCGACGAGGAAGGTCCCCGCTTCGATGCGGTCGCCCACCGTCGTATGCTCGCACGGCTTCATGGAGGAGAGCGGCACGCCCTCGACGTGGATCGACGAGGTACCGGCGCCGGTCACGCGTGCGCCCATGCTCACGAGCATATTGGCCAAGTCGGCGATCTCGGGTTCGCGGGCGGCGTTCTCGATGACGGTGGTGCCCTTCGCGACGACGGCGGCCATGAGCGTGTTCTCGGTCGCGCCGACGCTCGGGAACTCCAGCATGATATGGGCGCCATGCAGCCCGTTCGGCGTCGTCGCATGCAGGACGCCGTGCTTGTTGTCGAAATTGACGCCAAGCGCGTGAAGCCCCACGAGGTGCATGTCGATCTTGCGCGCGCCGATCTGGCACCCGCCCGGCATCGCAACGTGGGCCTCGCCGAACCGGCCGATGAGAGGCCCGAGCACCGAGATGCTCGCGCGCATCTTGGAAACGAGCTCATAGGGCGTCTCGCACTTGTCGACGTTCGTCGTGTCGACGATGAGCGAATGGTTCTCAGCGCGCTCGACCTCGGCGCCAAGGCAGCGCAGGACCTGCGACATGATCTCGATGTCGGAGATGCGCGGCACGTTGTGGAGCACGGTCTTCCCCTGCCCGAGAAGCGCGGCGGCGATCAGCTTGAGCGCCGAGTTCTTCGCACCCGACACGCGGACCTCGCCGGTGAGCGTGTCGTTTCCCTCGACGATGATGATTTCGTTCGACATGGAGAACACCTTCTATCGTTGGCGCATGCGAAAACCCACCGCTCCCCTCGCGGCTGCATGCGGGACTATGATTTCGATACGAGCCATTATAAAAAGTGAAGGCCCGCAGTGAGCGGGCCTTCACAAGTAAAGCAGTATCGAGCGTTGCCGGAACGATCCGACAGTCGGCGGGTTATTCGCCGAGCATGAAGCGCTTGAAGCCGGTGATCTTGATGGAACCGCCGAGCTTCTTGGCGACCTCATTGGTGTAGTCGGTCACGGTCTGGTCGGAGTTCTTCACGAAGACCTGCTCGGTCAGGCAGCTTTCCTTGTAGAACTTCTCGAGACGGCCGGTGGCCATCTTTTCCTGGATGTTCTCGGGCTTGCCGGATTCGGCGGCCTGCGCCTTGTAGATTTCCTTCTCGTGTTCGACGACGTCGGCCGGAACAGACTCGCGGGTTGCGGCAACCGGGGAGGCGGCTGCAACCTGCATCGCGACGTCACGGCCGTAATGCTGGAAGTCCTCGGAGGTCGGGTCGATGCCATCGACGTCGAACGTCACGAGAACGCCGATCTTGCCGCCACCATGGATGTAGGAGGAAACGGCGCCTGCCTCGACGACGGCGACGCGGGCGAGGTTCATGTTCTCACCGAGCGTGTGGATGGCGTCGGTGAGGACGTCTTCGACCGTTTCGCCCTCGGCGTCGGCGGCCTTCAGAGCCTCGACGTCCTGAGCGTTGGAAGCGAGAGCGGCGCGGGCGATCTTCTCGGCGTACGCCTTGAACTTGTCGTTCATGCCGACGAAGTCGGTTTCGCAGTTCAGCTCGACGACAGCGCCCTTGGTCGCGTCGTCGGAGACGACGGTCATGACGGTGCCCTCGTTGGTCGCACGGCCGACCTTCTTCGCAGCGGCGGCGAGACCGCGGGTGCGGAGAACGTCAACGGCCTTGTCCATGTCGCCGTCGGCCTCGACGAGCGCCTTCTTGCACTCCATCATGCCGGCGTCGGTCATCTCGCGGAGTTCCTTGACCATTGCAGCGGTGATAGCAGCCACGATGTTCCTCTCTCTCGTATCAGTCAGGTATTGAAAAGCCGCGCGCCGCTTAAGCGAGCGCGCGGTTGGCACTACGTTGTCGGTAGTTATTCAGCAGCCGGGGCTTCGGCGGTGGGAGCGGCTTCGGCTTCGCCCTCCATCTCCGCAGCGGTCACCGGGGCGCCGGTGCCGGCGATGACGGCGTCGGCGATGAAGTCGGACAGCAGGCGCACGGAGCGGATCGCGTCGTCGTTCGCCGGGATGCCGTACTCGACGTCGTCCGGGTCGCAGTTCGTGTCGAGCGTGCCGATCACGGGGATGTTCAGGCGCTGGCACTCATGGATGGCGATGCCCTCGCGGTTGGTGTCGATCACGAACACCGCATCGGGGGTGCGCTTCATGTTGCGGATGCCGTTGAGGTTGGTCTGCAGCTTGGAAAGCTCCTTGTGCAGCAGGATCTGCTCCTTCTTGGGCAGAGCCGCCATGCGGCCGTCGGTGTCCATGGCCTCGAGCTCTTCCATGCGAGCCACGCGGGAGCGGATGGTCTGGAAGTTGGTGAGCATGCCGCCGAGCCAACGGGCGTTCACGTAGGGCATGCCGCAACGGTTCGCAGCGTCGGCGATGGGCTCCTGAGCCTGCTTCTTGGTGCCGACGAACAGGACGGTGCCGCCCTTCTTCGCGGTCTCGGAAGCGAAGGTGTAGGCCTGGTCGAGGCCGATGAGGGTCTTCTTGAGGTCGATGATGTAGATGTCGCCGCGATGGCCGAAGATATACGGCTTCATCTTCGGGTTCCAGCGACGGGTCTGATGACCGAAATGCGCGCCTGCGTCGAGCAGGGTCTGGATGCTGACTTTCGTCATGTTCTCTCCATTCGTTAGTCCTCTGCCTATGGTCATCCCCAGCTGCCGCAGCCTTTTCCGGTGGCCACTCGCGGAGTGGGTCGCATAAGCATGTGTAATATAGAAACCGTTGAATTATAACGCCCCCACACCGCTCTTTCAAGGGCGCAGGGGCGTGAATTTCGCCGCATTCGAAAAACGCGCGGCCACGTAGGGCGGGACGCGGCTACTTCTTCTTGATCTGGCTCGGGTGCTTCTCGAAGAAGTCGTAGCGGGGCGGAAGCTCGTGGATGCGATGCGCGCCCGAGGTGATCTCGCTCGCACCGCACAGCTCCTCCATGCCGTCGAAGTCGTAGTTCCAGCTGAAGAAATCGCCGAACTCGAAGTTCATGTGGTCGCAGATCTTCTCGCAGCCGAACGGGACGATCGGGTGCATGAGCAGCGTGCAGATGCGCAGCAGGTAGAACGAGTCGATGAGCACCTGGCGACGCGCCTCGGCGTTGCCCGAAAGCTCCGCCTCGCGGATGCCGTCGGTCCAGTACTTGTTCGAGAAGCGGATGAACTCGTCCATGAGCGACATCACCGTATGCAGCTCGACCTTGTGCATGAGCTCGTCGTAGGTGCGAAGGGTCTTATGCGCGCGGGCGACGGCCTCCTCGCTCACCTTCCCAAGCGGCATCATGCCGTCGAAGTTCTTCTGCGCCTCGTAGAAGCAGCTTCGGCCAAGACGGTTGAAGACGTTGGTGAGCAGTGTCCCCTCCTTGAGCGCCGGGTCGGCGACGCGCGGATCGGTGCGCTTCGACTCGTCCGGGTCGAACGGCTTCGGCTTGAACCCGACCGACTTCTGGTCGAGGCCGAGCGCGAGGAAGTGCGCTCGAAGCTGCTCGGGCGTGTAGTAGTCGAGCAGTTCGTCGGCCGTCGGGGGCTTCACCGAGCCCGACGAGGACGCCTTCTTGTTCCCGAGCAGCAGGTGGTGATTCGCGATGAGCGTCGTCTGACGGAGCGCGGGCGCGTCGTCGTCGCCGAAGATGCCGCCCGGGCGCAGCGCCTCCCAAAGCGCCGGCTGGGCGACGCCATAGAAGTACAGGTTGTCCTGCCCGATGAATTGGTAGACGCATGCGTCGTCCGAGCACCAGAAGTCCTGCCACGACGAGCGCGGAAGGCCGAGCTTGTCGTTCACCGCCATGGTAAACGAGATGGGCGCCCAGAGCGACTCGGGCCAGCACCATACGGTGAGGCCCTCGACCCCGTCGATCACCGGCGCCTTCACGCCCCACTCGATGTTGCCGGTGATGCGGAACGGGACGAGTGTCTTGCCCATGCGGAAGCGGATGTTCGCGTTCGCGAGCAGCGGACGCGCCGCATCGCGGTCCCTAATCGAGGAGAACTCGAGCTCGAAGCTCTGCTTGCCCTTCTCCGCCGGGCGGAACACGTGCTCGGGCAGCGTGTCAGCGATCGCGCGGTAGGCCTCCTCGGCCTCGTTCTTCACGTACACGACCGGCGGCGCCAAAAACTCCTCGATGGTCTGGGGAACGACGTCGCGAACCTCCGGGTCGTCTTTGAGCTCTTGGACGCGCTCCTTCAGAAACTCGCCGAACGCCGGCAGGTCGAAATACCAGTTCTCGACCGGACGCATCTCGGGCACCGTGCCCGTGATGGACGATTTCGGCGCGATGAGATCGACCGGGTCGTACTGATGGCCCAAGTCGCACTCGTCGGCGTAGGCATGCTCGGATTTGCATCCCTGCACCGGGCAGTGCCCCACGACCTGGCGTCCATTCAGAAATGTCTGTGCCTCGGTGTCGTAGAACTGCAGCGTCGATTCCTTGTGGAGGAACCCGCGCTCGTGGAGCTTCTCGATGAACGCCTCGGAAACAGCCTGATGAACCTCGCCCGCGTGCCCGATTCCCGACCCGTCGTAGATCGACAGGCTGATGCCGTAGGATTCGAGCGTCTTCGCCTGACGCTCGTGGTTGCGCATGACGTAGTCGGAGATGGAGCCTTCGAACTCACCCGCCTCGACGAGCTTGCGATAGCCTTCGTTGATGGGCGAACCGAAGCAGTCGGTGCCGGAAACGAAGCGCACGTTCTCCTCGCCGATTCGGTCGCGCAGGAAACGGGCGAACGCGTCGGCCGGCACGAAAACGCCGCCGACGTGCCCGAAGTGCAGCGGCTTGTTGCCGTACGGCATGCCCGCGGTGACCACCGCGCGATGGGGCCACGTCACCGTCGAGGCGTTAGTGTTGGGTGTCATTGTCGGATAGCTCCTTCAATTTCTGTGCGTACGTTTCATCCGTCGAGCTGTTGCTCGAGAGCAGGCCGACGAGCGACGACAGGTCGCTCGTGGAGGGTTCGAGGCTCACGACCGTGTAGTTGCGGGCTCCTCCGAGATCGGCGGCCTTGTCAATCGCGTCCTCCCGCGTGCCGATCTCGTCCACGAGACCGTTACCGACGGCGTCCATTCCCGTGAACGTCATGCCTGTCGCAAGCGCGCTCACCTCGTCGGTGGACATGTTGCGCCCCGCGGCGACGTTCTCGATGAACGTCTGGTTGATGCTGTCGACCATCGCCTGGTAGTAGGCACGTTCCTCGTCGGTCAGCGGGCGCGTGCCATAGCTCGAGTCCTTGCTTTCGGCGGAGGTGATGTTGTCTATTGTAATGCCAAGCTTGTCGAGCAGCCCCGAAACGTCGGTCACCTGCATGGCTGTGCCGATAGCCCCGATCGCCGTCGTTTTCGCGGTGAAGATGTAGTCGGCCTGCGAGGAGATCTCGTATGCCGCGCTCGCGTTCATCGACGCGCTCGAGACGACGATGGGCTTCGAGAAGTCGCGGACGTAGGCCGCCATCTCCTCGCCCGCCGTCGCCGTGCCGCCGCCGGAGTTCACCCGCAGCACCACGGCTTTGATATGGGGGTTCGTCTCGGCCTGGTCGAGCTGTGCCTTCAGTCCCTCGGGGCTTGCCGTCGAGCCGTCATAGTCGATCGTCCCGTCGATCGTGATCACGCCGACGGCATCGCCCGAAAGGGAATCGAGCGCGCTTTCCTCCCCTGTGCCAAGCGAGGAGGAGACAGCCGAGTTCACGACGCTCGTGCAGGACGCGAGCCCCGCGAACATGAGCAGGAAGAACAGGACCACGGCCACGAGCGCGACGATCCACCCCCTGCTCTTCTTCTGCGGGGGCTGCGACGCATATGTCGCACCGTAGTAGCCGGGCGCTGGAGAGCCGTAAGGGAACGCCGTGCCGCTCGGCGGCTGCATGCGCTCGGGCTGGCCCGGCTGGGGATTGCGTGGCTGTTCGTTTTCGGGGGTTCGATCCATCCCGCCTCCTTCTCGTCAACTTGTCCATACTACCCCATATACGACGAACGGGGGCGGCAACACGCGGTCCCGTCCCCGTTTCGTCATGTCGCATCGCGCAGTGCGGCGGCCTTAGAACTCGAAGTTCTCGTCGGCCTTCCCATGCTGCGCTTGCGCCTTCTTCGCGGTACGGAGAAGGAATTCCGTGTTCGTCTCCGTGCGCTTGAGCGATTTGATGAGCATGTCCATCGCGCGCTCGGTGTTGTTCATGTTCGACAGGATTCGGCGAACCGCCCAGATGAGCGGCGCTTCCTGCGGGTCGAGCAGCAAGTCCTCCTTGCGCGTGCCGCTCGTAACCGGGTCGATCGCCGGGAAGATGCGGCGATCGGCGAGGTTACGATCGAGCTTGAGCTCCATGTTGCCAGTGCCCTTGAACTCCTCGAAGATGACCTCGTCCATCTTCGACCCGGTGTCGATGAGCGCCGAGGCGAGGATGGTGAGGCTGCCACCGCCCTCGATGTTGCGCGCGGCACCGAGGAACCGCTTCGGCGGGTAGAGCGCCGTCGAATCGACGCCGCCCGAAAGGATGCGGCCGGAAGCGGGTTGCGCGAGGTTGTACGCTCGCGCAAGGCGAGTGATCGAGTCGAGGAGGATCACGACGTCCTGCCCGAGTTCGACTAGGCGCTTCGCGCGCTCGACGACGAGCTCGGCGACGGCGATGTGGTTCTCGCACGGCATGTCGAACGTCGAGGAGACGACCTCGCCGCGAACCGAGCGCTCCATGTCGGTGACTTCCTCGGGGCGTTCATCCACGAGTAGGCACATGAGGTGCACTTCAGGGTTGTTCGCCGTGATGGAAGCCGCGATGTCCTTCAGGATCGTGGTCTTGCCGGCCTTCGGCGGCGACACGATAAGACCGCGCTGGCCCTTGCCGATCGGGGCGGCAAGGTCGATGACGCGCGCGGTGATGGTGCTCTTCCCATGCTCCATGACAAGGCGCTCGTCAGGGTAAACAGGCGTCAGCTCGGAGAACTTCGGCCTACACGAAGCCTCCTCAGCTGGCACCCCGTTCACCGAGATGACCTTTTGGATCGCAGGGTACTTCTCGTTTTCGCGGGCGGGGCGCGTCTGACCGCTCACCATGTCGCCCTTGCGCAGGCCGTTGCGACGGATCGTCGACAACCCCACGTACGCGTCGGTTTCGCTCGGAAGGTACCCTTGCGTGCGAAGGAACCCGTAGCCGTCGGGCATGATGTCGAGGATGCCAGAGACCTCGAGGAAACCCTCGGCCTTGATACTCGCCTCATAGACGGCCTCGACGAGCTCGGCCTTCTTGAGTCCGGTGACGTCGAGTTCGAGCTCTTGCGCCTTTTCGCGGAGCTCGGCTACCTTCAGCTTGGCGAGCTCTTCCTTGTTGACGCTCGGAACGATCTCGCGGTTCTGCTGATTGCGCTGACGACGCTGCTTGCGATCGTTGTTGCGCTTCTGTTGGGACTGCTTCTGATTGTTCTGACGGTCCTTGCTGTGATGGTTCGAACGATACTTGTCGTTCTGCCGCTGGTCGGAACGCTCCCCGGAATCACCTCGCTGGCGATGGACGTGAACGGTCGTGCGCTCCTTATGCGAAGACCCCGAATCGGCGTCCCCGCCATGATTAGACGAAGCGTCGTCCGCATGCGAATCCTCACGAGACGGAGAGGCCTGCTTCAAGTCGTCATGCGCGCGCGGGCCATCGGAAGGATGCTCCGATTGCTCGGAGGTATGCTCGTATTTCGTCGCGGACGCAGATGCTGGCTGCGCGCCGTCGACCGCAACGTCTTCAACCGGCTTCTTGCGCGGACGCCCAGGGCGGCGCTTCGGTTTTTCAGGAGCCGATTGTTCCTGCGCACCGTCGGCGGACGCGACCGACTCGCTCTTCCGAGGCCTGCCCGGACGTCGCTTCGGCTTCGCTGCGTCAGAGGCGTTCTCGTTCGAAGAGGCGTCGGATTCCGGCGCGGGGTTCTTACGAGGACGGCCCGGACCGCGCTTCGCGCCCGTCGCGCTCGCCTTGCGGGGAGCCGGTTTCTCGGCCGGAGAAGGTGCAGCAGCGTCTTGCGTTACTTCAACATCGCTCATCGGTTATGCCTGCTGGACTTTCTCCCAATCCTTAAGGAAGGATTCGAGGCCGCGATCGGTCAGCGGGTGCTTCACCATCTTCTTGAGAACGGCAAACGGCACCGTGGCGATGTCGGCGCCCATGAGCGCCGCCTGGGTGACATGGTTTGCCGAACGAATCGAAGCAGCGATGATCTCGACCTTCTCGCCGTTGACGGTGTTGTCGGTGAAGTCGTAGTTGTTGATAGCCGTGACGATGTTCGCGACCTGCTCGAGTCCGTCTTCTGAGATGTCGTCGAAACGGCCGATGAAGGGGCTGATGTAACGCGCGCCGGCACGGGCAGCAAGCAGCGCCTGAGGGACGCTGAAGCAGAGCGTCATGTTGACGCGAATGCCCTCAGAGGCGAGCGTATGGGTCGCGGCGAGGCCTTCCACCATCGTCGGCACCTTGACGACGACGTTCGGCGCGATGTCGGCGAGAACACGGCCGTCCGCGACGATCTCGTCACGCGTCATGGCAACCGATTCTGCGGAAACGGGGCAGTCAGGACCGACGATGTCGCAGATGCGCTTGATGTGGTTATGGAAGTCGTCGAGCTTGCCACCGATGCGGGCGTACAGAGACGGGTTGGTTGTCACGCCTGCAAGCGCGCCCCAGCTTGCGGCCTCCTCGATCTCGTCCAAGTCAGCAGTGTCGAGAAAGAACTTCATGGGTCCTCCTTACATGGGATACAGCTATGAAACCTGCGCCGAAACGCAAAAATCAACAAAATAAAAGGAAAAGAAAGAAACAGAGATCCGAATTCGCTCCCTCGAAATGGGGATTACGGACATGAACTGCGCTCATAGTATCGCAAGAAAGAAAAACCATCAAGGGAAAGAAGGAAAAACGCACGGCGCCAGCGCGCAGGCACCTCCCCATGGAACCAGACAGATGATGCGGGCGAACCCAGAGATAGAAAAAAGGGGGGCGGCCCCTGGCCGCCCCCCCCAGGGCCCCCGCAGGGCCCGAAGGCGCAACAAAAGAAAAAAGCGCCGCC
>CAKUGU010000011.1 GCA_934654815.1 uncultured Ellagibacter sp. | reverse complement strand
ATTGACAGAGCAAAGATGGACCCTTGATTGCGTTGCCCTATTTCTCTTCGGCATTCATATTCAGTTCGCACTCGGAAAAAAGCACTGCTTTGCCAGACAAGAACACTCGATTTCCTGCAACCTTGCAATAAAGCGTGCCACCGCGTTGGGATGCCTGGTAGGCCACGATCTCATCCTTGTCGAGCCGTTGTGCCCAGTACGGGGCGATATGACAATGCCCCGACCCGCATACAGGGTCCTCCTCAACATCGAGCTTGGGAGCAAAACTGCGCGAAACGGAATCGGCATCATCCCCCGGCGCCGTAACGTGTACAAGCAAGCCATCCAGCTCAAGCAATTTCGACATATCCGGATGTAGGTTTCTCACCGTCTCTTCATCGTCGAATATGCAGAGCAGGTCGCGCCCCATATAGGCTTCCGACGGCATGGCGCCCAGTGCTTCGCCCATGGCGTCCACGACTGGAACTCGCCTGAGCTCGTACGCAGGAAATTCCATTTGCAGGAGCCCGTGCTCCCGCTTGACCATCAAGTCTCCACTCAAGGTCGTGAAGACAATCTTCGATGCATCGGAATCATAAAACCTGAACAACACATAGGCGCAAGCTAACGTGCATGCCCGCACAAATCGATTTCACCACCCGGGGTAAACCAGCGCAGGTGATATTTCGGTCCTTCTTTGACGGCGAAAGCGGTTTCCGAAAAATTGTTTTCCCTCGTTATATCCATCATCAGGTTTTCGGGAATCCAGCGATCCATCATACAGATGGCGGCCTGATTGCCATGAAAAATCCGATCGGTAAACGCATCGACAATGTACTGCTTCATGAGAGCCCCTCTCGGTTCCGCAACATCTCAGACTCGATATCGTTTTCGATTGTTCGGATGAGCTTCGCCGGCACGCCGCCCACCAGACTGTTGTCGGGCACGTCCTTGGTCACGACAGCTCCCGCCGCCACGACCACGTTGTTGCCGATGGTCACGCCCGGGCAGATCGTCACGCTGCCACCGAGCCACACATCGTTGCCGATCGTCACCGGCTTGCCAATGCCCAAGTGCTCGCGGCGCCCCTTGGGCGTGATGGGATGGTTGACCGTCGAGATGAGCGTGTTGGGGCCGATCATCACGTAGTCGCCAATATGTACCGGCATGATATCGAGGATCGTCACGTTGTAGTTGGCGAGGAACTGATCGCCAACATGGATGTTCTTGCCGTTGTCGCACATAAAGCCTGGACAGATCGTCACGTCGCGCCCCACCGAGCCAAAAGCACCCTTGACCAACGCAGCTACCTCCTCATTCGACGCATCGGCATCCTGAAGCCGGCGCAGTTCGCGACAAAACTTGATTGCACCGGCCTTACGTCCATCGACGCCCGGATCCCAAAAATCGTACGGTAGCCCGGCGTCGAGCTTTTCCTCTTCCGTCATCAAGCGCGTCTCCCTTCAATCGTAGCATTACCCATTTTACGGGCGTGAACAGGGGTACGCCCTCTGTTCACGCACATCCCCCATCTCGGGCGTAGAGCTCGCAAAGGTTGCCCTAAGGTCGCCAAACAGAAAGCCCTCGACCCGCTCGTGCAGGTCAGAGGCTTGGAATCGCCTTATATCAGCTACTCCCACTCGATAGGCTTCCATCCCCGTCAAAACACAATGCTTACGCCAAAGCAGGCCCCGTCGCATGACGGGGCCTGCTGCGAAATGGCAGTTGTATACAGAGCTGTTTGCGCTTACAGCGTGAACCCGATGGAATCGAGGACGTACTTCGGAACCATGAAACGCACCGTCTTCTGCGGGTCGACCATCTGGCACACCTCGACGTCGGCTACGAGCGACAGGAGCATCACGAGGTCGGCCTCAGATTCCTTCGTACGCGAAGCAAGCAAATCGACCATCTGCTGAACAGCCAGTTCAGCCGCCTTATCGAGCGACTCGGCCGACACGATGATGCCGAGATGCGTCTCGTTCTCGATAAGCGGGTTCGCAAGCGAAAGCTCGGGCATCGCCGTCAGCGTGACCGTCGCGTATCCTGCGACCTCGGCGCCCGAGACGCTGATCTCACCGTCCCCCATCGCCGCATGCATGTCACCGCACCCGAACAGCGCGCCGTCGACAGCAACGGGGAAATAGAGCGTCGCACCTGCGGTGATGGCGGTATTGTCCATGTTGCCGCCGTGCTTACCAGGCGTGCCGCAGTTCACCGGTTCGCCTTCGGGAGCGACGCCGATCACGCCGATCATCGGAGAAAGCGGGATGCTCAGCCGCTCATCCCACACAAGCTTGTCGCCGTCGACCTTGCAGTAATGCGTCGCCCAATCGGCGAAGCGGTCGCCACACGGGCCCTCGTCCTTGCCTGTGCACGAGCAGGTCTGTCCATCGAGCTCGATAGCATCGATCGAAACCTTCAGCGCACCGCCCGCCTTCGCGCCCTCGACGTAAACCGGGCCGGTCGCGGGGTTCACCGCATCCCAGTCGATGTCGTTCATCTGATCCTCAGGGCCCTGCAGCTGGTTGCTGAAGCAGTCCTTCGTGCGAATGCGCACCGTCTCGCCGGACGGCACGGTAAGCGCCGGCTCCAAATCACGATCGAAGAAGAACAGCGTCTTCTCATCGTTCAGTTCAATCATGGCGTTCCTTTCTGATCAGTGGAAATCGGGTTCAAGCGCCGCTTTATAGCGCTCGTAGAGCTCGGGCGTCGCCTTCTTCATGCTCACCGGTTTGAAGCCGTCGCGCTCGACGAGGCAATGCTCGCTCATGCCCGTCGCGAACGGCTTGTCGTTATCGACGTCGGCGCCGTTCGCGAAAATGCGATAGCGGAACTGCACGCGCGTCGCCTTGAGCGCGGTCACCGCAAGCTGCACGATGACGTCGTCCCCGTAGCGCAGCGACTCGCCGTAATCGCATTCGACATGGAGAACCGGCGAAATCAGACCCCGCTTCTCAAGCACCGAATACGGAAAGTCCAGCTTGCGAAGATACTGTTCTCGCGCATCCTCGAAATAGAGAATGTAGTTGGCGTGGTACACCACGCCCATCATATCGGTTTCGCCGTAGCGGACGGAAATGGGAACATTAAGACGCATAGCAGGCAGAACCTCCCGAAAACGGTACAATGAATGGTTGCATGGTAACGCATCGGACGCGAAACGAGCGCCCGGGAAAGAAATCTACGAACAAATGACCGACTCATCTCGAAAGAAACCGACCGACTCGTACGAGCGCTTCACTCTGAAGATGGCAGTGGAGCTCGCCGCGCCGCACACCTGGCCGGCGGCCATCCTGCCCTGTCTCGTAGCAACGAGCTGCGCCGCAGTGACAAGCCCCGCCATCTCGGCAACCATGGCGTGCATCCTCCTCATCATCTGCATCCTCATGCAGTCGTCGGTGAACACTTTCAACGACTACTACGACTACGTGAAAGGCGCCGACAGCGAAGAGGACAACGTCGACCCGACCGACGCCGTCCTCGTGTACAACAACGTCAATCCGAAATCGGCGCTTCGGCTGGCCATCGGACTGCTTGTGGCTGCATTCGTCCTCGGCGCCTACGTCATCTGCATCGCGGGTTGGATCCCGCTCGTACTCGGCGTCATCGGCGCGGTGTTCGTCGTGCTGTACTCGGCGGGCAAAACGCCCATCTCCTACCTGCCGCTCGGCGAAGCGGTAAGCGGCCTTGTGATGGGCGGGATCATCCCCCTCGCCTGCTATCAGGCGCTTACGGGAACGCTCGATTTCATCATGCTGCTCTGGGCCGTCCCGACGATCATCGGCGTCGGCCTCATCATGATGACGAACAACACGTGCGACATCGAGAAGGACGTCGAGGCCGACCGCCATACGCTCCCCACGCGACTCGGGCGCGCGGGTGCCCGTAAGCTCTACCATGCGTTCATCTTCGCGTGGATGGCGGCCGTCGTGATCATCATCGCCGCGTTCTTCACGAAGGGGGCCATCGTTCTCCCCTTCGCGCTTCTGGCGTCGTATCCCCTGCTGAAAGCGCTGCTGAAGAACCCGCTCGCCCCCCAGACGCGCATCGGGGCGATGGCGCAGATCTGCGGCGTCAACATCGCGCTCGGAGCGTTCTATGCCGCCGCCATCCTCGCAAGCGGAGCAGTGACGCTCGTCCTGTAGGCCGAGCCTTCCCGAACCACCCTGCGCCGAATCGCGCGCCACGGAAAAGTCAAGGGTAAAAGAAAGGCGTTCCTCATCAGCATAGATGCGTGCGAGGAGCGCCTTGGCGCAGTACGGCTAGGAATTGTCGGTTACTTCGTCACGAGCACGGGGATGGAAGACTCGCGAAGCACGGCGGTGCTTACGCTGCCGAGCATCGCACGGACCGCGCCCAAGCCGCGGCTTCCCATGACGATGAGCCCACAGCCTTCCTTTTCAGCGACCGAGAGAATCGCGTCTTGCGGCTTCCCGAACGCGACGCGGAGCGTCGTTATGTCCTCATGACCCGAAACCTGGTCGCCCAGACTCTTCTTGAGATTCCCGAGCGCTTCTTCCTCGTCGCCGATGGTGGAAAGGAGCACACCCGCAGCGCGCGCCGCGGCGTTGAACGCAGGGTCTCCCGTTCGCTCAGGGTCAGTGACCATGAGGACGATGACCGCGTCAGCCATGCGGTGGTCGACGAGCTCATATGCATCGGAAAGGGCGCGCGTTGCCGCCTGAGAGCAATCGTATCCGACAAGGATCTTCGAGTAAGCCATGATAAACCCCGCTTTCACGATACGCGGGTTCGAAACTCCCCTTTTGCAGAACCCGCTGTGGGATTATTCCCATTTCACTTGAATTCTACCATGCAGCGCATCGAGAGAAAAGCAAGAGAGGAGCTCCTCGGCAGACGCGGGATCGCAGGTAGGCGCAAGCCCCGTGATGCCGGCGATGTGTCCCAAAATCGCCCGAGGAGTCTTGAAGCGCTCGAGAAGCGCATCGATCGACGCGTCGTGGTCGCGCTTCGACAGGCGACGGTTTTCCTCGGCGACGAGGAGCGGGATGTGGGCGTATTCGGGATGCGGAAGCCCGAGCAGGTTCTGCAGATAGATTTGCTGCGGCGTGGAGCAAAGCAAATCGACCCCGCGCACGACGCTCGTCACCCCCTGCGCCGCGTCGTCGACGACGACGGCGAGCTGATAGGCGAACGCCTGGTCCGACCTGCGGATAAGGAAGTCCCCGCAATCGCGCTCGAGATTCTGGCTGTAAGGCCCTTGCACCCTGTCGCGAAACGCGATCACCTCGTCGTCCACCATAAGGCGCGAGGCCGGCTTGCGGCCGGACACCTCCTTCGCCGCGCGCTCCTCGGCGCTCAAGTGCCGGCAGGTGCCCGGGTACACGAGCTTCTCCCCCCGATGAGGGGCCGACGCCGCATGCAAGTCGGCACGCGTGCAGTAGCAGGAGTACACGAGCCCCTTGTCGGCAAGCACGCGGAACGCCTGCGCGTAGGCCTCGTCGCGGTCGTGCTGGAAGAAGGGGCCGCGGTCCCACGTGAGCCCGAGCATCTCGAAATCGCGCTGCACCGCATCGATGAAGCGAGGCTTCGAGCGCTCACGGTCCAAGTCCTCGATGCGCAGCACGATGTCGCCGCCTTGGGATTTGGCGACGAGCCATGCGACGAGCGCGGTGTAGATGTTGCCCGCATGCATCCGTCCCGTCGGAGACGGGGCGAAGCGCCCGACGACCTTCGATTCCACGTGAACCCTCCCCAATCGTTGCAGCCGGCCGAAGATGCCGGCAAACGAAGCGATGCCGGCGAGCGTATCGCCGGCATCGCTTCGTAATCGCAGATCAAACGTTATTTACGCAAGTCCTTCACATGCTTCGCCTTGCCGGTCGTGCGCTCGATACCGCCCGGCTCGACGAGCTTCACCTTCACGCCGACGAGCAGCGTGCCCTTCAGCTTGTCGGCAATGAACGAGCGGAAGCGGTCCATCTCCTCGAAGGAGTCGCTGAACGCCTCGGGCTTGAGCTCGACATGGACCGTCATGCGATCGAGCCCCGTCTCGTTGTCGACCACGATGAGGTAGTGCGGGGTCACGCCGTCGATGCCCGCGAGCACGTCCTCGACCTGGCTCGGGAACACGTTCGTGCCGCGGATGATGAGCATGTCGTCGCAGCGCGAGCGGACCTTCTGCATGCGCGCGTGCGTGCGGCCGCAGCGGCAGCGCTCGGTGACGACGCGCGTCAGGTCGTGCGTGCGATAGCGCAGGACCGGAATGCCCTCCTTGTCGAGCGGCGTGAGGACGAGCTCACCCATCTCGCCTTCGGGAACGGGCTCCCCCGTCGCCGGGTCGACGACTTCCCAGAGGAAGTGATCCTCGGCGATGTGCTGCATGTCGCGCTCGGCAAGGCACTCGCCCGAGACGCCAGGGCCCATGACCTCGGTGAGGCCGTAGTTGTCGGTGCAGACGATGTGCATGCGGCTCTCGATTTCGGCCTTCAGAGCCGGCGGGCACGGCTCGCCGCCGAAAAGCCCCACGCGCAGGGTCGACTTCGACCAGTCGTAACCCATCTTCTCACCGACCTCGCAGATATGGAGCGCGTAGGTGGGTGTGGCGATGAGGACGGTGGTGCCGTAGTCCTGGATCATCTGGATATGACGCTCGGTGTTGCCCGAGCCCGCCGGGATCATCGTGCAGCCGAGCTTCATGCAGCCGTAGTGCAGGCCGAACCCGCCGGTGAACATGCCGTAGCCGAACGCCATCTGCACGCGATCACCCGGGACGACGCCCGCCATGCTCGCGAGACGCGCGATGCACTCGCTCCATACCTGCATATCGTGCTCGGTGTAGCCGACGACGATCGGCTTGCCGGTGGTACCGGAAGACGCATGCATCTCGACGATCTTGTCGAGCGGTTGCGCGAAAAGCCCATACGGAAACGTGTCGCGCAGCGCGGTCTTGTCGGTGAAGGGTAGCTTGCGCACGTCGTCGAGCGTCTTGATGTCGGCAGGCGACACGCCCATCGCATCCATCTTCTCGCGGTACCATTCGACGTTTTCGTAGGTGTACTGGACCTGGGCGATGAGCTTTTCGAGCTGGATGGCGCGGATGCGCTCGCGGCTCGAGGTCTCCATCGCGCGGTCGTACATGGGAAGCACGTCGAAATCGCCGGCTTGGGCCGCCTTGAGAGCGGCGCCTTTCACGGACGGGTCGAATGCGGGGGTTTGAGGGGTGTTCACGGTATTCTCCAAGTTCTTACGTTGCGAAAACGCGTTACGCGACGAGATGCTTCAGGTCGTCTTGTCCGATAAGCTCAACAGGCTCGCTTTCGAGCATCCTCTCGGCGGCAGCGAGGTCGTTCACCGAGAGGACGATATACGTGCTGATGAGCGAATAGCTGTACGCAACGTTGATGTGATGCGCCGCGATGATCCCCATGACGCGCGCGAGCTCGCCCGGCGTGTCCTCAAGGCGAAGGCAGAGGACCTCGCTCTTCGTCGCCGCGGCGTTCTGCTCGCGCAGGACCGAAAGCGCGGCGTCGGGGTCGTCCACGATGAAGCGCACGATGCCGTAGTCGCCGGTGTCGGAGGCGCTGTAGCCGCGCACGTTGATGCCGGCCTCGACGAACGAGTCGAGCACGCGGACGAGATGCCCCGGCTCGCTTTCGATGAATACGCTGATCTGCGATACGCTCATGAGGGCTCCTTACTCGTTTTCGGGCGTGAACGAGGCGCCGAGCGCAAACGCACGGCGGTTCACGTCGAGGTACTTCTCGGGCACGCGCTCTTCGATGACGCGTTGCCACACGTCGCCTTCGAACCCGAGCGCACGGGAAAGCGCGCCGAGCAGCACGACGTTCGCGGCCTTCGGGGTTCCCGCCGAGCGGGCGAGCTCGGTCGCGGGGATGAGCACGGCTCCCAGGTCGGCGAGGCGCCCGCGGGCATTTTCCGGCATGGAAGCGCGCCCCGTCGCGACGGGAAGCGGCTTTATGGCCTCGTCGTTCACGAAGAGGCTGCCGCCTTCCTTCAGGTACGGCAGGTTGCGAAGCGCTTCGGTCGTCTCGAAGGAGACGACGCAGTCGGCGCAGCCGAGATCGGCGACCATGGACTGCACGTCGTCGCCGAAACGGACGACCGTCGTGACCGCGCCGCCGCGCTGCGCCATGCCGTGGATCTCGGACACCTTCACATCGAGCCCCGAGGCCATCGCGGCGCGGGCGAGCAGGTCGGCGGCGAGGATGGTGCCCTGCCCGCCGACGCCGCACAAAAGAACCGTCGTGGTCTTGCTCATTTGCGGCTCCTTTCGTTCTGCGAGATAAACCCTCGTGCGCAGTACTGTGCGCACTGGCCGCACCCGATGCACAGGTCGGGATCGATCACAGCCTGGCCCGTACCCTCGGCCTTCGCGATGGCGGGGCAACCGAGCGTCGCGCATACGCCGCACGCCGTGCAATCAGAGCCGACCTCGTAGGGCGTTTCGCGGTGGCGTTCGAGCAGGACGCACGGGCTCCGAAAGACGATGACGGAAAGCGTGTCGGCGGCAGATGTGGCGTCGCGCAGCGCGGAGCGGACCGCCTTCGCGTCGTTGGGGTTCACCGTGCGCACGTCCTCGATGCCGAGCGCCGAGATCACGCCCTCCATGTCGAGCTCGCGCGACGGGCGGTGCTGGAGCGTCTCGCCGTTGAAGGGATTGCCCTGGCGGCCCGTCATGGCGGTCGTGCGGTTGTCGAGAATGCAGACGGTGCCGGCGCCCTTGTTGTACACAGTCGAGATCAGCGACGACAGGCCCGAGTGCGCGAACGTGGAGTCGCCGATGACGGCGACGACGGGACGGTGCTCGGTGCCCGAAAGCGCGAGCTCGAACCCGTGAGCCATCGACACCGAGGCACCCATGTCGACGCAGGTGTCCATCGCCGAGAGCGGCGGCAGCGCGCCGAGCGTGTAGCATCCGATGTCGCCGGTGACGATGGCGCGCAGGCGCGAGAGCTCCTTGAACACAAGGCGGTGCGGACAGCCCGGGCAGAGCGCAGGCGGGCGGGCGGGAACGTCGGTCTGGGTTTGCGCATGGGCGGGCTCAGCGTAGCCGAACGCGGTGCGGATAAGCCCGCATGAAAGCTCGCCATCACGCGGCAGGGGCGCCGGGAAGTCGGCGACGTCGATTCCGAGCGCGGCCACGCTTTCGGTCAGGTAGCTCGACGCCTCCTCGACGACGTAGAGCTTGTCAACGCTCGCGGCGAACTCGCGCAGGGCGTTTTCGGGAAGCGGCCACGTGCAGCCGAGCTTGAACACCGACGCCTCGGGCATGCCCTCGAGCACGTGCTGGGACACCGCGCCCGCGCATACGATGCCGACTTCGCTGCCGCGGGAGATCACCTGGTTGTACGGGCAGGTCTCGGCCCACTGCTCAAGCTCGGCGATGCGGGCGAGCTGCACCTTGCGGCGCGGCTTCGCGAACGCGGGCATCATGACCCACTTCTGGGGCTGCGTTTCGTACGGCTTCGCCTCGGCCTCGGTGCGCGCGCCCACCTCCACCGGCGTCTTCGTGTGCGAGACGCGGACGGTCGAGCGGATGAAGAACGGGACGTCGAAGCGCTCCGACAGCTCGAACGCGTCGCGCGTGAAGGCGAGCGCCTCCGAGGAATCGGCCGGGTCGAGCATGGGGATGTGCGCGGCGCGGGCGTAGAAGTGCGAGTCCTGCTCGTTTTGCGAGGAGTACATGCCCGGGTCGTCGGCTGCGAGCACGACGAACCCGCCGCCGACGCCGGTGTAGGCGGCGGTGAACAGCGGGTCCGCCGCAACGTTCACGCCAACGTGCTTCATCGTCGCGAGCACGCGCGCTCCCCCAGCCGACGCGCCGAGGCCGACCTCGACCGCAACCTTCTCGTTCACGCACCATTCGGCGTACACGCCTTCCTTCTTCGCGAACGCCTCGAGCGTTTCGGTCGAAGGGGTTCCCGGATACGCGACGCCGATGCGCGCGCCCGCTTCCCAGGCGCCCTGCGCGATGGCCTCGTTTCCGCTCATCAACTCCATAGAATTCCCTCTCGTCTTATGCGTATTCGAAATGCGGTTGCCTACTCTTCGCGGTAGATGAGGCAGAACGCGCCGATTTGGACGACGTCCCCTTCTTTGAGCTCGCGCGCCTCGACGTTGTCGTTGTTGACCCACACGCCGTTGAAGGAGCTGTCGTCGGTGATGACGTAGCCCGCCCCCGCGGGCTCGACCACGGCGTGGCTCCTCGACACGGTCATATCGTTCAGGAAGATGTCGCACTGCGGGCTTCGGCCGATCGTCATCGGCTTCTGCGCGAGCTTGAACACCATGCCGATCTGCGGCCCCTTCACCACGCGGAGCACCGCTTCGTGGTGCGCTTCCGCAGGTGCCGGGACGTCTTCCCCGAACGACAGCGGCTTGAAACGCTGCGTCGCTCCGATCAGTTTGAATCCGCAGGTGGGGCATGCATTCGCGCCCTGCGCGAGCGCGCCTCCGCAAACGGGGCATGTGTCAGCCATATCTTCCTTCTTCCTCAGAGTCGGTTCCCTCAAAGTCTAGCGAATCACGAAGCGGTCTTGGACTTGTCGTTGATGAGCGGGGTGTCGTTCAAGTCAACGGATTGCGCTTGCGTTTGCGCGCCCGTGAAGTTCGCGAGCAGCCGCGTGAACGCCGTGCCGATCGCTTCGATCGGGTTGGGCGCGGCCACGTCCTCGCACGACACGAGGTCGACCGTCGCGAGCACCTGGTTGTGCTGCTTGAACACGGCGGTGCCGACCTTGTCGCCCTGCTTGACGGCCCCGCTCGGCGCGTCGAAGGACATGGTGCAGCTCACGTTGCCGTTCAAGCTGAACACCTGAAGCGACCCGTCCGGGTCGGCAAACGTCGCCTTCACCGTCTTGTCAGTCCAGTCGGGAAGCGCCACCTCGGCGACAACGGGCACATCGCGCGAAGAGCCGTCCCAGTTCATCGTCGTGGTCTCGCTCGCGTGCGCGTAAGGATAGGATACGTCGTGGTTGTAGACCCAGTCGAACAGCGTGGTCGCGTCGGTGAAGCGCTGCTGCTCCGACGACGAGTCAAGCACGATGGCGTAAAGGTCCTTGCCGTCGCGGTTGCACGCGCCGGCGAAGCATTCCCCGGCAAGCGAGGTGAAGCCCGTCTTGATGCCGCAGGCGCCCTCGTACACGCCGATAAGCTCATCGGTCGACTCGAGTTCGAGCGAGGCGGCGGTGCCGTCCGCACGCGTGACCTGGATCGTCGCCTTGTCCTTCGAGACGATGGAGCGGAACGTGTCGTTCTTCATCGCGTAGGCCGCCATCGTCGCGACGTCGCGAGCCGTCGAGTGCATGTCTCCAACGTATTTGTCGAAGTCGAGGCCGTGCGGGTTCGCGAAGAGCGTGTTCGTGCAGCCGAGCTCGGCGGCCTTGTCGTTCATCGCCTCGACGAACGCGGCCTGGGCGGCCTTGTCGGTACCGCCGAGCGCGCCGCCGACCGCGTCCGCGATGGCGATGGCGGCGTCGTTGCCCGACGAAGTGAGAAGCGCCTTCAGCGCGTCCTCAAGCGTGAGCACGTCGCCCTCCTTAAGGGCCGCAGACGATTCACCGATCGTCGCCGCCTCGTTGCTCACCGTGATCCTCGTGTCGAGGGAGGCGTTCTCGAGCGCGACGATGGCCGTCATGATCTTGGTGACCGATGCGATATGCGTCTGCGTGTCGGGGTCGCGCTCGAAGTACACGGTGCCGTCCTCGTCGACCACGTAGGCGTACTTCGCGTCGATGCTCGGGCACTGCGAGGTGGTGAGCCCGCGGGACTCGACCGTTTCACCTGCGACGACGTCCGCTTTCCGCACGCCCGCCCAAGCCGGCTGCCACGTCGCGCACGAAAGCGCGAACGAGCAGGCGAGCAAAAGGGAGCAAAGCGCGGAAAGCGCCCGCGCCCCGAAGGGGGCACGGGCGCGAACGCCGCATGAATCGCGTTTAGCAGTCAAGCTTGTAAACCTCTTCCGGAGAAACCGTCTTGAAACCGGCGGCAGCGAGCTTCTCCTCGATGTCGGCGGCTTCGCCGATCTTGAGGACGTCGACGGCCGTGGCGGCGTCGACGGAGAAGCAGTAGCCGTACTCGATGTTCACGTCCTGGTCGTCCAAGAACTCGAGCAGCGTCGCGAGGCCGCCCTGGGTGTTCGGCACGCGCACCGCGAGCACCGGGGTCACCGTCGCGCGGTAGCCGGCCTTGCGAAGCGCGGTGAGCGCGGCCTCGGGGGTGTCGGAGAGCACACGCGCCACGCCGAAGTCGGCGGTGTCGGCAAGGTTCAGGGCATGCAGGTTGATGCCGGCGTCGGAAAGCACGCGGCACGCGGCGGCCAGACGGCCCTTGTCGTTCTCAAGAAAAACCGTGAGCTGGGAAATCATTAGTTCTCCTTCTTTCGCAAATCGACGACGCGCTTGGCCTTGCCCTCGCTGCGCTCGATGGACTTCGGCTCGACGAGCTTGATGTCGACCTTCACCTGGAGGTTGCTCTTGAGCTCCTGACCGAGGCGGGTCTTCAGGTCCTCGAGCTTGCGGATCTCGTCGATCGGGAAGTCGGGCACCGTTTCGACCTTCAACGTGACCTTGTCGAGCGGGCCGTTGTTAGTGAGGATGATCTGGTAGTGCGGGGTGATCTCGTCGAAGCCGGTGATGACCTGCTCGATCTGAGACGGGAACACGTTCACGCCGCGGATGATCATCATGTCGTCGGTGCGGCCGATGATGCGGTCGATCTTGCGGTGCGTGCGCCCGCATGCGCATTCCTCGTCGATGATGCGCGTGACGTCGCGCGTGCGGTAGCGCACGAGCGGGCAGCACTCGCGGGTGAGCGTGGTGAACACGAGCTCGCCATAGGTGCCGTCGGGAACGGGCTGCAAGGTTTCGGGGTCGATGATCTCGGCGAAGAAGTGGTCCTCGGCCACATGCAGGCCGTGAGACTCGGAGCATTCCATCGCCACGCCAGGGCCCATGACCTCGGACAGGCCGTACACGTCGCAGTACTGGATGCCGAGCTTCTCGCGGATTTCCTGGCGCATGTTCTCGGAAGCGGGCTCGGCACCGAAGATGCCGGCCGAGATCTTGAATTCCTTTGCGGGGTCGTAGCCCATCTCGATCGCCGTGTCGGCAATGAGGAGAGCGTAGGACGGCGTGCAGCACAGGATGTCGGTGCCCAGATCCTTCATCATCTGGATCTGGCGCTTGGTGTTGCCCGACGACGTCGGGATGACCGAGCAGCCTGCCGCCTCAGCGCCGTAATGCGCTCCGAGACCGCCCGTGAACAGGCCGTACCCGTAGGAAACCTGCACGGTCGATTCCGCGGAGCCACCCACCATGGCGATGCCGCGGGCGAAGCAGTCCCCCCAGTTCTTGATGTCGTTGGCCGTGTGGCCGACGACGGTGGCCTGGCCGGTCGTGCCCGAAGACGCGTGGATGCGCGCGACGTCCTTCTGCGGCACGGCGAAGAGTCCGAACGGGTAGGCATCGCGCATGTCCTGCTTCACGACGAAGGGGAACTTCACGATGTCGTCCAAGGTCTTGAGATCGTCGGGGGTGACCCCGGCTTCTTCGAAGGACTTCTTATAAAAGTCGACGTTGTCGTACGCGTGACGGATCGACTTCTTCATGCGCTCGAGCTGCAGCTCGCGAAGCTGCTCGCGCGGCATGGTCTCGATTTCTGGCTGGAAATACACCTGCAGTCCTTCCTCTGTTTCACGGCGGTTCTAAGTAACGCCCTATCCTCCTTGATCAACCGCAGGCAGGTGGGGATCAGCTGGACGCGGTGCGAGACGACGCGCCCGCCGAATCGCTTGGGACATCCGCGTCGGGTGCGGCGACGACCACTTCCGTGATCGGGGCGTACACCGAATGGAAGTCGTCTTCGCGCAAGACGTTCCCGCTTCTGTCCTTCACCGTTCGATAGACATCGATCGTCGCGCCGTCCGTGCCGGCTGTCTTCACGTAGCTCGTGCCGGCTGGAAGCGCCGAGTCGCGTTCGACCTTCGTCGAATGGGGCTCGCCCTGTTCCCAGTCGCCCGTTTTCGTGCTCACCTTGTAGCCAGGGTCGACTCCGTACAGTGTAACGGTTATCGAGGTGTCGGTGTAGCTCGTCCGCATCAAAACATCGGACGCTGCGTCATTTTTCCAGACGAAATCGAGGTCGGGCCAGCTGACCGCGGCGTCGCGACCCTTTGGGTAGCTTGCGATGTAAAGCGAGTGGTTCGAGCGGCTCACCACGGGATAGCCCGCCTCGTACACGGCGTTGAAAACGGTGGTCGCGACCTGGCAGATGCCGCCGCCGACCGCGTCTTGATAGGAGTTGTCGACGATGGCGCCCGCACCGAGGAAGCCGCGCTCCGAGTCGCACTGACCGGCGACGTCGTTGAACGACCATGTGCCGCCGTTCGCCTTGGCGACCGAATCGTTGAGGAAGTCGGCGGCGAGGTGGATGTTGTGGCGTCGGTTCTCGGTGCCCGCCCCGTCAAGGTACTCGGTCGTGTAGCGGGATATCCGCCCGATGACGCCGAGGTCGAGCGCGTCGTCGAAGGAGAGCTCGGAGGGAAGCGCGACGAGATCGACGTCGATCTGAGGCGCACCGCTTTCGAGCTGGGCACCCTCGCCGAAGAGCGCGTCGTCGAGGCTCGCCGCGGCGGCAGCCGCGTCGGGGACCTCGGCGTCGCCGCTCGTCTTCACCACGACGTCGTCGCCACAGGCTTCGAAGGCGACGCTCACGTCAGACCCGACGGACCCCGAGAACGACGCGAGGATGGCGGACTTCGCCTTCGCGGCGTCGATGGAGGGAACGAGGCTCCAGGCGCCGTCCTCGTCCACGACATCGGTGGCCACCCATTCGCCCACATCCCCCGGATACGCCGTCCACGAATCGTTTCCGCAGGTGAAACGCGCGCCGTTCGCGATCGCCGCGTTCACGCGGTCGCATGTCGCCGCGGCCTGCGCCTCGTCGATGCGCACGGGCGCATAGCGTGCGTAGGCGACGCAGGAACGCTCGCCCTCCCCGCTTGCCAGAAGCGCGCCCGAAAGCTCGCCTGCGAACTCTTCGCGGTCGATGAGGTTGCCGTCGTGGCCCTCGGTCACGCTCGCGGTGCCTCCGGAAACGGAAACGCCCCAATCGACGCGCGAGGAGCCGATCGTGAGGTCGATCTCGCTCGCAAGCGACTCCAGGCCGTCCCCGAAGGTGAGCTTGGGGTCGAGCACGCGCCCAGTAAGAAGCGCGCCTATGCGCGCGCCGAGCCCGCCGTCCTCGCGGCCGACCTCCACGGCGCGCGTTGCCAGGTCATCGGACGCGACCGCCGCGCCGAGCTCGCCCGAGCCCGTTTCCCACGATTCCTTGCTTGCGCGGCCCTCTTCGACCGAGCGCTGCTCGGCGGTCGAGCGCGCTTCGGCCCGCTCGGCCTCGGTTGCGGCATGCGATTTCGCCTCGTCGTTTGCGTACACGACGACGTTTCCCGACGTGAGGACGGGGCCGTACGCGTCGTCGATGGCGGCCTTCGCCTCGGCTTGCGTCATGCCGGACACGTCGACCGAGCCCACTTTCACGCCAGGGTAAGCGCGACCCCAGTTGACCGCGAAGTCGACCGCTCCCACGATAAGGAGCGCACACACGACAAGAAGCGCGAGGCGGAGCTTCACAGGAAGGCCCCGGAAGGCGGAAACGAGAGCGCCGCCCCTCCCCGTCGAGCGAGTAGGGGCCGTACGGGCAGGCGTTGTCTGACGCTTAATGGAAGGGCGCGAGGCAGGACGGGAGGCTGTGGTTCGGCTCGCCGCCGTGCGCTTCGTCGGCTTCTTGCGGGGCGCAGGACGCGAAGCCGTGCGCGGCCCGTTATCGCGCACGCCCATTCTCGCCCGCCTTCGCAGCCTCGCGCTTGGCGGCGGCAAGCCGCTTGGCGGCGGTGATCACGTAGTAGAGCGTGGTGAACAGCGCGATGATGAGCCCCACGTAGACGAACCAGATGCCCCAGGAATACGGGTACGGGGAAAGGCCGGGAAGCCACGGCGCGTCCACGACACCGAGGCCGGTGAGGACGGGCCAGTTCAAAAGCAGCGCCGCGAACCCGACGAACAAAAACGTGGTCGCCACCTTGCCCGGGTAGATGACGGCGACGCGGATACGCCACTTCTTGATGAGCCACGCGCCGCCGATGAGCAGAAGCAGATCGCGCGCGATGACGAAAAGGACCACCCAGAGCGGCAAACGTCCCACGATAAGCAGGCACACGACGCCCGAGATCATGAGGATGCGGTCGACCGCCGGGTCGAGCAGGCGCCCGAGCTTCGACACGGTGTGCGTGCGGCGGGCGACCTGGCCGTCGATCCAGTCGGTGGACGCGGCGAGAGCGAACAGGATGGTGGCTGGGATGTCGAACCCGTTCAGCAGCAGGACGATGAAGCACGGGACCATGCAGAGCCTGATCGCCGAGATCAGATTCGGGATGGTGAAAATGGTGTCGAGCACCTCGTCTTCTTCGGTCGTGACGTCGGTCTTTGCGGCCTTGTCGGTCGTCTTCGCCATACAGCTTTGCCCCCATGTGTAAGACTCAAGCGAGTCAGTCGTGCAATTCGCGACCAGTAATTATAGCGTCCCGAACCGCAAGTTCGCGACCTTTCGCCAATTTCCCACGGGGATGCCGACCAACGCCTAGTCGAGGAACGACTCGTTCACGTCGAGCGAGAGCTCACGGGCGATAGCGCGAAGCCCGTCATCGGCGATCGTGTTGGGGAAATCGCCGCTGCCGCCGTTGAGCAGGCGCGCCTTCACGTAGATTCCCGCCGCTTTCTCGATGGTGTGCATGAGGCCGAACGTGTTGTCGAAGTCGGGGCCGGAGCAGAACAGACCGTGCTGGGCCCAGATGGCAGCGTCGTAGGTTTTCATGAGCTCGGACGTGGCAAGCGCGATGTCGCGGCCGCCGGGCACCATCCACGGCACGACGCCGACGCCCTTCGGGAACACGAGGATGCACTCGGTCATGACCTTCCACAGAGCGCGCGTGATGGTGCGCGCGTCGAGCGGCATGACCGCCGTCAAAGCGACCACGTTCGAGGGGTGCGCATGGTAGAGCACGCGGCACTCCCCTCCCGTCGCCTCCATGCGCACCGAATGGATGAGGACGTGAGACGCGAGCTCGGAGGTGGGACGGCCGCCGTCCTTCAAGCCCCACACGATGCGCCAGGCGTCGCCCGCGTCGCTGATCTCCACGATCCCGACGTTGTGCGCTGGGTCGAGCGCGACGTTGCGCATGTAGCGGCCGGCGCCCGTCACGGCGAGAAACGCCCCGCCGAGGTTCTCGGCCCGAACGCCGAGAGCGGCCCATTCCGACGGCGTCGCGCTGAAGTACGGGCGGCACGCCTCGACGTCGGCGCCAGTCAACCGATAGGTGAGGTTCCCGCCGTTGCGCTCGTGCCAGCCCTGTTCCCAGCCGTCGCTGCACAGGCGCACGAAGCCCCGCATGAACGGCAGCTGCTCTACCGCGATTCCGGAAACGGCTCCCCTTGCAGCGGAAACTCCCTTGCCGAACACGTCTTGCGCGCTATCGAGAAAACCCATCGGCGACAACCTTCTTCCTTGCTCGTCTCATCGGCGCTCCCCCGCAGCGCCCGCAGCATCCGCCGCAAGGCCGCTGCCGCGGGAAAGCGCTTCCCGGCTACTCCTCGGCCGTCTTCTTCTGCGGCTTGGGGTGCTCGGGCACGTTCACCGTCTCGGTGTACATCTTCTTCGCGGGCGCCGGCCATCCCGGCTCCATGTGAAGGCAGTGCTTCGGGCACTCGAGGACGCAAGTGCCGCACTGCACGCAGCGGAACTTGTCGATCGTCCAGGTGCGGTCGGGCTTGTCGACGGTGATGGCCGCGCAGGGGCAGCGACGCTGGCAGATGCCGCAGACGATGCACACGCTCACGTCGTTCACGATGTGCCCCTTGAGCCCGGCCGGCGCTTCCTTTTTCTCCGCAGGGTAGCAGACGGTCTCGGGTTTCTTGAACAGCGACCCGAGCGTCATCTTGCCCAGCTTGAATCCACCCATGTTCGCCTACCTTTCCGTGCAGCTGATGCAGGGGTCGATGGTGAGGATGATCATGTTCACGTCGGCAAGGTCGCACCCGGCGAGCGCAGAGGTCATGCCCGCGAGGTTCTGCGAGGTCGGCGTGCGCATGCGCATGCGGTCGAGGTACTTCGTGCCGTTGCCGCGCGCGTAGTAGTAGCATTCGCCGCGTGGCTGCTCGACCACGTTCGCCGCCTCGGAACCCTTCGCAGGCGAGCCCTTCACCGGCACGGCGATGTCGCCGTCGGGGATCTTGTCGATGAGCTCCTCGATGATGTCGATGGACTGGAGCACCTCGAGCGCGCGCACCTTGCAGCGCGCGTAGCAGTCGCCCTGGTCGTCCAAGATGGGCGCGAAGTCGGAAAGCGCGCCGTAGCCGCCGCGGCCGAGCATGCGCACGTCGTAGTTCACGTTGGAAGCGCGTGCGAAGGGCCCGACCATGGAAAGCGCGAGCGCGTCCTCGTGGCTGATGTGCCCCACCCCGACGGTGCGGCTCTTCACCGACGAGTCCTTCAGAAACGCGTTCATGATCTGGCGATAGTCGTCCTTGATACCCTCGAGCACGCGCTTGATCTCGGCGAACTGCACGGCGTCGATGTCGCGCACGACGCCGCCGACCTTCACGACCGAGAAGATGACGCGCCCGCCGGTGGTCTTCTCGAAGATGTCGAGCACGCGCTCGCGCAAACGCCAGCAGTGCATGAAGAGGCTCTCGAACCCGAACGCGTCGGCGGCGAGCCCGAGCCAGAGGATGTGCGAGTGCACGCGCGAGAGCTCGTGCCAGATGGTGCGCAGGTACTGCGCGCGCGGCGGGATCTCGACGCCCATGAGGCTCTCGACCGTTTCGGCGTAGCCCATGGAGTGCCCGAACGCGCAGATGCCGCAGATGCGCTCGGCGACGAAGATGAACTGGTTGTAGTCACGCGTCTCGACGAGCTTTTCCAGGCCGCGGTGGACGAAGCCTATCTGCGGCACGGCTTTCAAGACCTTCTCGTCCTCGACGACGAGGTCGAGGTGGAGCGGCTCGGGGAGCACGGGGTGCTGCGGGCCGAAAGGAATGACGGTTGCCTTACCCATTCCTACTCACCGTCCTTTTCACTGTTCGCTTGGCGCTCGGCCGTCTCGCGCCTCGCCTTCGCGTCGAGGGCGGCGCGCACCTTCGCGGCGCGCTCGGGGTCGAGCTGCGCGAGCTTCGCCTCGATCTCGGCGTCGCGCTCGACGTTCGTCGAGCCCGTGGCCTTCTTGGCCTCGGCGGCCTTCTTCTTGCGTTCGAGTGCGGCGCGCACCTTGGCGGCCTTTTCGGGGTCGAGCCCCTCGAGCTCGGCGGCGCGCGTCTCGCGCTTCGTCTCGCGCGCGGCGGCCTCGGCCTGGGCCTTCGCGGCCTTGGCGGCGAAGGCGGCCTTGATGCGGGCGAGCTTCTCGGGGTCGGTTCCCGCGAAGCGCTCCTCGAAGTCGGCCATCTCCGCCGGGTCGATGCCGGTCGTCTTCGCCTTGCGGGCGGCGACCGCCTCGGGGTGCTCGGCAGCGTACTCGGCCTCGGCGGCGCGGGCGGCATGCGCACGGCGCGCGGCCTCCACCTTCGCCGCCTTCTCGCGCTCCTTCATCTGCGCAGGCGAGAGGATGGTCATCGGCTCGGATTGCGCGAGCTGGTAGAACTTGCCGCCGAAGTCGATGGCGATGTTCTCGATAACAACCCCGAACAGGTCGTGGATCTCGTTCTCAAACACGAAGGCGGCGAGAAAGTTGTCGGTGATCGAGGGCACGACGTCGTGCTCGCGCACGCCGTGGATCTCGTAGTTCTCAAGCTTCCCCAGCGCCGTCATGAACGAGTACACAAGGTCGATGCCCTCTTCGGTGTTCACGGCGTGCACCTGGACGAAGCGCGCGCCTTCGGCCTTCATGCGGTCGGACAGCGCGGGAAGCTCGGCGAGCTTGAGCGGAATGAACTCGGAGGTGAATCCCATCGCGGCTACGCTCCCTTCTTCTGTTCCTTCATGGCCTTCGCCTTCTCATCGAGGATGCCGATGGCCTCCACGACGGCGTCGATGATCGCCTCGGGCCGCACGGCGCACCCGGGAGCGTACACGTCGACCGGAATCGCCTTGTCGACGCCGCCGATGACGTTATAGCAGTCGTGGAAGATGCCGCCCGAGCACGCGCAGATGCCGCACGCGACGACGACCTTCGGTTCGAGCATCTGGTTGTAGATTTCCTGGACCACCTTGATGTTCTGCTCGTTCACGCTGCCCGTGACGAGGAAGATGTCGGCGTGCTTGGGGTTGCCGGTGTTGATGATGCCGAAGCGCTCGACGTCGAACCCCGGGCAGAGCGCCGCTAGGACCTCGATGTCGCAGCCGTTGCAGCTTGACGCGTCGTAGTGGATGACCCACGGGGATTTCGAGTTATAACCCATATGCCAAGCCTCCTTACAGATAAGCGAGAACGACGATGTTGACGCCGCCAGCGACGAGCGCCACGAGCCATGCGGACTTCAACATGAGCTGCCATTTCACGCGGGCGAAGTTGTTGTCGATCCAGATTTCCAGGAAGTAGACGATAAGAACGACCGCGACGGCGAGCAGGATGGATACCGGGTTCGACCACACGAAGAACAAAGCGACCCAGCCCATGAACAACACGTTCTCGCACCAATGCATGATCTCCACCAAGCCGAGCGTAGGCCCGCTCATCTCCGTGGTCACGCCGCGGACGATTTCCTGGTGCGCATGGTGCGACATGGAGATGTCGAACGGCGACTTGCGCAGCTTGATGGTGAGGACGAACAGGAAGCCGAGGAACGCAAGCCACGCCGTGCAGATGACGGGGGTGTCCAAGGTGAACACGCCCGACACGCTGAACCACCCCGACGCCATGAAGAACGCGACGCACATGAGGTAGACCATCGGCTCGTAGGACATCGCCTGGAGCGTTTCGCGCGCGGCGCCGATCTCGGCGTAGGGAGAACGCGTGGAGTACGCGGCGATGATGAACAGAAGCGACGAGAGCGTGACGAGGAAGACGCACAGAAGCAGGTTGCCGCCGGAGAAGAACACGCCGCCCGCCACGAGCGTGAACAGGAACGCGAACAGGATGTAGACGTGCTCGGAGGAGTTCACCGAGGCGTTTTCCTTGGTGAAGAGCTTGCGCACGTCGTAGTACGGCTGCAGAATCGGCGGGCCGACGCGGCCCTGCATGCGCGCGGATATGACGCGGTCGAGGCCGGCGAGCAGGCAGCCGACGACCGGACCCAGAATCGCGAACGCGATGGTTCCCAGTATGGTGGCGATGATCGTCATGGGTGAATCCGCCTTCCTACATCAAGCTCGCAAGCATTGCGAGCGCCCAAGCGATGGCCGCGATCATGATGACGGCGCACATGGTCGAACCGACCGGCGCGATGCGCTTCTCGCCGAAGATGCCGTCGAGGTACATGTTGCGGGACGTGGCGACGACCGGTTCGGTCATCGAGCCGCGGAACGCCCGCGCGGCGCTGTCGGCGGTCGCACCGGAAAGGTAGACGTCGACCTTCTTCTGCTTGCCGTCTTTTCCCACGCCGACGAACAGCATGAGGATGACGAGCACGGCGCAGATGGCGGCGATCCAGAGGTTGCCGTCGGAGATGTCCTGCCCGGGCGCGCCGAAGACGCCCTCGATATAGGGAACGACGAGACCGGAGGAGAGCGCGGGCAGAAGCACGCAGCACACGCAGACGAGCCCCGCCATGAGCAGCAGCGCCGCCCATTCCGACTTGTGCACGGTGACCTCGACGTTCTCGGGGCTGCCGGCGATGCCCGAGAGCTTGCCGAGCCACTTGCCCCAGAACATGAACGTCGCCGCCGAACCGAACGCGAGCAGGATGATGAGCGCGACATTGCCGGTGTTCACGAACGACACGAGCGTCGCCCACTTCGCGATGAGCATGCCGAAGGGCGCGATGAACATGCACATGATGCCGAGCATCATGAAGCGCGCGAGGCGCGGCATGCGATCGAAAAGCAGGTCCATGTCTTCGATGTTGCGGCTGCCGATATGGTGCTCGGCGGTGCCGACGCACAGGAACAGCAGGCTCTTCGCGACCGCATGGAAGATGATGAGCAGGATGGCGGCCCATACCGCTTCGGGCGTGCCGACGCCGGCGCATGCGGTGATGAGGCCGAGGTTCGCGATCGTCGAGTACGCGAGCACGCGCTTGGCGTTGCTCTGCGAGATGGCCATGAACGAGCAGAGCGCGAAGGTGAGCCCACCGACGAGCACGACCATGGCCGACGGCACGACGCTCACCGCGAAGATCGGCGAGAGCTTCACCAAAAGGAAGACGCCCGCCTTGACCATCGTCGAGGAGTGGAGCAGCGCCGACGTCGGCGTGGGCGCGACCATCGCGCCGAGAAGCCAGGTGTGGAAGGGCATCTGCGCGGCCTTCGTCATGCCGGCGAACGCGAGCAGCGTCGTCGGCAGGAGCACGAGCGAGGGAAGCGTCGTGCCGAGCGAGACGAACGTAGCGAACGACAACGGCAGCCCGCACACGCCGAGGTACACGATGGCCACCTGGAAGGCGATGCCGCCGAGCAGGTTCATCACGATCTGGCGGAACGCGTTGTTGATCGCCTCGTCGGTCTTGGTGAACCCGATGAGGAGGAACGAGCAGAGCGTGGTCACCTCCCATGCCGTGTACATCCACGACATGTTGTCGGCGAGCACGATGTTGTACATGGCCGCGAGGAACGCGAACATGAGCGCGAAGAACCAGGGGCGGCGGTCGGCGGCGGGTTTGCCGTCATGCTGTTCGTGCGCCTGGAAATCCTTCATGTAGCCGAGCGCGTACACGCAGATGCCCGAGCCGACGATGCCGATGATGAGGACCATGATGACGCCGAGCGCGTCGACGCGCATCGTGGTGGAGAAGTCGTGGCCACCGGGGCCGGCGAACTCGAACCACAGCGTGACGAGTATCTGGATGGCCGCGAGCACGAACGCGAGCGCGCGCTTGTAGCGCACGGCGTAGCACACGACGAACAGGGCGACCGTGAGGTCGATCGCGAGGTTCACGTAGGAAAGCGGGTGCGAGAGCTCGGCGGGAAGCTCGATGACGGCGATATCGGGGCCCGCGAACTGCACGGCAAAGACGATGGAGAGCACCGCGATCACGACCGCGAAGCCGATCGTCAGGACGTCGCGCGCCCGGTCGCCGCGCACGACGAGCAGCAGCAAGGCCGCAACGCACGGCACAAGGATAAGGGAGGCTATCAACTCCATCGCATACTCCTTTGCTGGTCCTCTTGCTTTCCCGCGATCGAACGGGCTTGCGCCCGACGTGCGAGAAGAAACGGAAAACCTCCGTCGAAAATTCACTTTAGCAAAAAGGAGTGCACGGGCCTCGCAACCATACGCGCGGGGCTTGAAATGCTCGGTAAAAGGGGGCAAGGCAGATAACAATTAGTCAAGGCGTCCACCCACCTGCACATACCGCCACTCAGCAAAGCGATGTATCTTAAGCGAGGTCAGAATAGAAAAGTGCCAGAGGGCTTCCCCCGGCACTTGAAGGTAGCCTTTAAGCCACCACATCTCTTAAATCATGCGTAAGAATACTATGATAGAGCTTTATGACTGCAATAAAAAAAGCGGGTCGGAAGGCTTCCTTCTGACCCGCTTGATTAAGCTGGTCGGGTTGACAGGATTTGAACCTGCGACCCCTTGACCCCCAGTCAAGTGCGCTACCAAACTGCGCCACAACCCGATTCATTTGTTTGCCATCCGCTTAAGACAGCTTGTTTATAATAAGCCTCATTCCCGACCTACGCAAGCCCTATTTCAAAAACTTTTTCGCTTCGTCGAGAATCGCCTCAGCGACCTGCCGTTTCGATTCCAAGGGAAAGCGCTTCTCGCCAGCACGCGACACGAAGACGACCTCGTTCTCGTCGGCGCCGAAGACGCGGCCGCGCGACACGTCGTTCGCAACGATGAAGTCGGCTTTCTTGGACGAAAGCTTCGAGCGCGCGTTCTTGACGAGATCGCACGTCTCCGCGGCGAAGCCGACGACCACCTGCCCCGCGCGCTTCGCCTTCCCGCACCCGGCGAGGATGTCGGGGTTGCGCACCAGCTCGATGCGCGAAAGCGCCGCGTCGTCGGCGCCCTTCTTGAGCTTGCGGTCGTACGCGTTCGCCGGCCGATAGTCGGACACGGCCGCCGCGAACATGGCGATGTCGCTTTGCGGGAACGCCTGCGAAACCGCGTTCTCCATCTCAAGCGCCGTCTTCACGCGAACCACCTCGACGCCCTCAGGGTCGTCGAGGGCGACGGGGCCCGCCACGATGGTGACGGCCGCGCCGCGCTCCTTGGCGGCACGGGCGAGCTCGAAGCCCATCTTGCCAGTCGAGGGGTTCGAGAGGAACCGCACCGCGTCGACGGGCTCGTGCGTGGGGCCGGCCGTCACGAGCACGCGCTTCCCCGCAAGGTCGCGCTTGCGCCCTAAAGCGGAAAGGATCCGCGCCACGATGGCGTCGGGGTCGGCCATGCGCCCGCGGCCCACGTCGCCGCATGCCAAGTACCCCGCTTCCGCCTCGACGAACTCGACGCCGCGGCGGCGCAGCGTGCGCATGTTCTCCTGCGTGGCGGCGGCCTCGTACATATGCACGTTCATCGCCGGGGCCACCATGACGGGCGCGGCGCACGCGAGCGCCGTCGTCGAGAGGAGGTCGTCGGCGATGCCGCACGCCATCTTGGCCAGGACGTTCGCCGTGCACGGCGCGATAAGGAACAGATCGCACTCCTTGGCAAGCGACACATGATGAATCGGATCGCCCGGCGCGTCGTCGAACGTGCCGATCGCGACGGGCTCATGCGTGAGCGCCCGAAACGTCACCGGCCCCACGAACCGCGTGGCGTTCTCGGTCATGACGACCTTCACGCGCGCGCCGGCCTTCTGCAGCCCGCGCAGGATCTCGCACGACTTGTACGCCGCGATGCAGCCCGTCACGCCGAGCAGCACGAGCGGCGATTCACCTTCGGCACGGCCTTCCATCACGCATCCCCCTTCTCTTCCTGCACCGCATCGCCGAGATACGGCGCGACCACGTCGGCCAACACGCGGACATGTGCGCGGCTCTTGCCGAGCGCACGCACGTACACGAAGCGGCTCTCGTCGCTCGGGTGCCCCGCCTGCGCCAGCTCGGCCAGGTACGTGCGCCTGAACTCGCCCGACACGTCGTACAGCGTTTCCAGGCAGTCGATCGGGAAGATTGGGCAGACCACGAACGTGCGCCCGCCGCCGACCTCGGCCCACCGGGCGAGCACGTCCTTCGAGAACGGCGAGAGCCACGTGCGCGACTTGTCGAAGCGGCACTGGTAACCGATCGTCCAGCTGGTACGCGGAAGCCCGAGCTCGTCGGCGACGTGGAGGCTCGTCGAGCCCGTCTGCAGCTCGTAGGTGTCGCCCCGCTCGATGTCGGAAAGCGGGATGGAATGATACGAGAACAGAAGGCGGTCGCCCGCCTCGTGGTCGAACCCCGCATGGCGGATGGAAGACGCGAGTGCCTTGATGTAGGAAGGGTGCTCCGCGTAGTTGTCGATCACGTCGATAGAGCCGTGCCAGTGCACGCGACGACGCGCCCGCTCGACCTCGTCGCGCACCGAAAGCGTCGTGCTGTAGGCGCTTTGGGGGTACAGCGGCAAGACGACGAGGTGCTCGCAGCCCGCCTTCTTCATCTCGCGCATGGCGTGGCGAACCGTCGGCTTGCTGTAGTTCATCGCGAAGCGAACCATCACCTCAGCCCCCGCGTTCTCAAGACGCGTCTCGAGCGCCTCGGCGAGAACCTGGTGGTCGAGCACGAACGGCGACCCTTCGGGCGTCCAGATCTGCTCGTACTTCTTCCCCGACGCCTTCCCGCGCCTCGGGAGGATGCACAGATGGAGGATGAACCACCACGCAAAGCGGTTCATCGGGGCGACCCGCTTATCCATGAGGAACTTGGCAAGGTACGCGCGCACGTCGTGCGGCGACGGCGATGCCGGGGTTCCCGTGTTGACGAGAAGCACCCCCGTCGGATGGGAACGCTGGTCTTTCTCCTTGGCCATGAGGGACTCCTCCTCTCTTTAACCTATTTCGCCCTCGACGCTCGGATGGGGCGCGTGGGACAAAAGCTCGAACACCTCGCGGCCCGCGTCGGTCACGCCACGGCTTCGAGGGGCAAGGCCGGCAAGCGCGCCCGCCAAATCGCTCGGCAGGTTGTCGGCGAACGAGAGCGACTCCCCCGTCATCGGGTGGTCGAAGCGCAGCTTGAACGAATGGAGGAACTGCCGCGCAAGTCCGAGCTGGGCGCGCGCGTCCTTCGGCCCGTTGGCCGTGTACACCGGATCGCCCACGAGCGGGTGCTTCGCGTACTGCATGTGAACGCGGATCTGGTGCGTCCGCCCGGTGAAGAGCTTGCAATCGATGAGTGTGTAGCCGTCGTCGTGCCGCCCCGCCTCGAAGCGCTCGAGCACACGGAAGGTCGTCACCGCATCGCGCGCAGAGGGCACGTCGCGCACGGCCATACGCGTGCGCTCGTTGGCGCTGCGGGCGATGGGCGCGTCGATCATGCCGGTGTCGGGCGCGATAACGCCATGGGTGAGCGCGAGGTAGTGCCTGTCAACCGCGCGGTCCCGGATGTCTTCCATGAGCGCATAGCCGCTCGCATCGTTTTTCGCCGCGAGCATGAGCCCGGTCGTGTCGCGATCGAGGCGGTGCACGATGCCGAGCCGGTCGTCCTCCCCCTGCACGTTGCACAGATGATCGACGCCGCAATGGTAGATGAGCGCGTTGACGAGCGTGCCGTCGAAGTGGTCGACCGACGGGTGGCACACGAGCCCCGCCTGCTTCGACAGCACGATGAGGTCGTCGTCCTCGTAGCGGATGTCGAGATCGATCGGCTGGCCGGACACGGGACCGGGCGCCGTTTCCTCCTCCACCTCGTACACGATGTGATCGCCCGCGCAGACGGCGTATTTCTTCGGGACCTGATTTCCGTTCACGTACACCGCGCCCTCCTCGACAGCGCGCGCGGCGGCGCTGCGGCTCGGGTAGCACGCCTTGGCGGCGAGGAGCGCATCGAGGCGCGTGCCCGCGTCGTCGCTTCCCGCCTGGTAGCTCAGCATACGGCTCATTCGGCGCCCCCTTTCTTCGAGTGTGCGCGCTCGCGCACAATGAGCGCGATGAAGAAAATGATGAATCCGCAGGTCACACCGATGTCAGCGACATTGAATATCGGGAAGTCGATGAACGTCGGCTCGATGAAGTCAACGACGAACCCGAGCGCGAAGCGGTCGATGGCGTTGCCGATGCCGCCCGCGACGACGAGCGCGAGCCCGGCCGCCTCGCCGGCGGACGCGTCACGCGCGCACACGAACAGGTAGACGGTGAGCGCCACGCAGACGACGAGCGAGAACGCGCCCAAGGCCCACGTCGCGCCCGAGAAGATGCTCCACGCGCCGCCGGTGTTGTACACGAGGTGGAAGCGGAAGATGCCGGCGATCGGGTCGGTTATCACCTGCCCCACCTGGTAGCTCCCGTTGAAGTACGCCTTCGTCAGCTGGTCGATAAGGACCCAAACGACCACGATGGGGATGAACAGGGCGAACCGCCGGCGGCGTGCACTGGCGGTTCGCGAGGACGCGCGTCCCTCGGAGCGTTCGGGGGACGCAGCGTCCGTCGCCTGCGCGACGTCGTGCGTCGCGCAGGCGTTACCTTGGTCAAGCTGTGCGCCCAAGCGCTATTCCTCCTCGGAGAATCCGATGGCGTCGAGAACGTCGCCGCAGCGCTTGCAGACGTGCGGGTGGTTGGCGTTGCCGCCGAGCACGCGGACGTTCCAGCAGCGCGGGCACTTCTCGCCCTCGGCGGGCGCGACGGTGCACGAAACCTCGTCGCCGGGAACGATCTCGACCGACGAGCACACGAAGACCTCGGCCAAATCGACGGCGGCCAAAGCGGACGCCGTCTCGGCGGGCAGCGTGAGCGTGGCGCTCGCGGCCTGGCTCGTGTTCTCGGTCACCGCGCCGGATGCCTTCGCTTCCTCGAATGCCTTGGTGAAGGCGTCGCGGGCCTTCGAAAGCTCGCCGTACGCGGCAAGCTTGCCCGCCGCCTCAGCCGCCGTCCACGGGGCCTTGTACCAGCTGAGAAGCGCCGCGTACTCCTGGCCCTCGCGAAGGGACTTGGGCAGATACGCCATGACCTCGTCGCAGGTGAACGCGAGAATCGGTTGCAGGTCGTGCACGAGCATCGAGAGGATCTGGGCCCAGACGGTCTGCGCGCTCCGGCGCTCCTTGCCCGCCTTCGCGCCGCAGTAGACGCGGTCCTTCGTCGCGTTCAAGTAACCGTTGGAAAGCTCGGTCACGTAATCGTAGACGGTGTGGTACACCGCGTTGAAGCGGTAGCCCTCGTAGGCCTCGGTCACCGCTTCGTGGACCTGGCACATGCGCGCGAGCGCGAGCTGATCGTAGGCGAGCAGCTCGTCGGTCGCGACTGCGTCGGTCGCGGGGTCGAACTGGCCTTCGAGCTCGCCGAGCAAGAAGCGCAGCGTGTTGCGGATCTTGCGGTACGCCTCGCCCACGTGCGACAGGATGGAGTCGTCGCAGGGGACGTCGTTCGAGGTGTCGACCGAGGAGACCCACAGGCGCATGACGTCGGCACCGCGCTGGTCGCATTCCTTGTTCGGGTCGATGACGTTGCCGAGCGACTTGGACATCTTGCGGCCCTGGCCGTCGAGCGTGAAGCCCTGCGAGACGACCGACTTGTAGGGGGCGATGCCGTAGGCGCCGACGGACGTCATGAGCGAACTCATGAACCAACCGCGGTGCTGGTCGGAACCTTCGAGGTACATGTTCGCCGGGAACACGAGGTTGTCACGGTGCTTGCACACGGCGGTGTGGGAAACGCCGGAATCCCACCACACGTCGAGGATGTCCTTGTTGGCCTTGAGGTTATGGCCGCCGCACTTCGGGCACACGCAGGCGTCGCCCAAGTAGTCCTTCGGGTCGTCGGTGAACCAGCAGTCGGAGCCCTTCTCGCGGAACAGCTCGATGACCGCGTCGAGCGTCGCATCGTTCACGACGGTCTCGCCGCAGTCTTGGCAGGTGAAGGCGGGAATGGGGACGCCCCAGTTACGCTGGCGCGAGATGCACCAGTCGGGTCGGCCCTCGACCATGGAGCCGATGCGCTTGATGGCGTGCGCCGGATAGAAATCGACCTTCGACAGCTCCTCGAGCGCTTCCTCGCGAAGCGAGCGGCCATCGTCGAGCTTCTTGTCCATCGATACGAACCATTGGCTCGTCGCGCGGAAGATGACCGGCTGCTTGCAGCGCCAGCAGTGCGGATAGCTGTGGTTGATGTCCTCGTGCAGGATGAGCGTGCCGCGCTCGCGCAGCCACTCAATGATCTTCGGGTTGGCCTCGTTCACTTCCATGCCGGACCACGGGCCGCCCGTGCCCATGCCCTCGCCCTTGTAGAAGCGGCCGTCGTCGTCGACGGGCATGACGACGGGGATGCCGAACTTCATGCCGGCAAGATAGTCGTCGACGCCGTGGCCGGGAGCGGCATGCACGATGCCGGTGCCGTCGTCGAGCGTGACATAGTCGGCGTAGATGAATTCGCCCTCGACGCCGTCGTCGCCGAAGATGGGCTGCTTGTACTTGTTGTGTGCGAGCTCTTGGCCCGTCATGCACCACAGTTCGCCGTCGGCGCCGCGCACGAGCTCCGCCTCGCCGTAACCGAACCTCTCGCAGTCGCGCTCGACGAGGGCGCGCGCCATGATCTCGGCGGCACCGTCGTGGACGACGGCGACGTATTCCGCCTCGGGGTGCAGGATGACCGCGTCGTCGGCGGGCAGGGTCCACGGCGTCGTCGTCCAGATGTCGACGAAGAGCTTGCCGGCCCACGCTTCGAGGCCGGCGGGCGTGGTCGTCATCTCGAAACGGACGAAGATCGCGGGGCTCACTTCGTCGCCGTACTCGATTTCCGCCTCGGCGAGTGCCGTGTGGCAGTGCGAGCACCAGTGGACGGGCTTGCGCCCGCGGTAGATGGCGCCGCGGTCGTAGATCGCCTTGAAGATCTCGATATCGGTGGCGTCGTAGTCGTTCACATACGTGAGATAGGGGTTGTCCCACTCGGCGAGCACACCCAAGCGCTTGAAGCCCTGGCGCTGCGTGTCGACCTGCTCGACCGCCATCTTGCGGCACAGCTCACGGATCTTCTCGGTCGGAAGCTGGTTGAACTTCTCGGTGCCGAGCATGGTCTCGACCTTGTGCTCGATCGGCTGGCCGTGGCAGTCCCAACCGGGCACGTAGGGCGTGCGGAACCCGCGCATCGCCTTGTAGCGGTTGATCATGTCCTTGGAGATCTTGTTCTGGGCATGGCCGAGGTGAATCGGGCCATTCGCGTACGGAGGACCGTCGTGCAGGACGAACGGCTCGTTGTCCTTGTTCTTTTCCTGCAGCTTCTCGTAAACGTGGTCCTCTTCCCACTTCGCCAAGCGCACGGGCTCGTTTTTGGGCAGGTTGCCCCTCATCGCGAAGTCGGTCGTAGGCAGGTTCATCGTTTTTTTGTAGTTGCTCGCCATGAAAGCGACCCAGCCTTTCCCGAAGATTACTCGCAACATGCGCTTTGCGAAGCGCATGGTATTCAAACTGTTTGATTATACGCGAAGAGCAAGGCTTAAGCGGGTGCAGGAATCCATATCCTCGATAACCGCAACCGATAACCGGCGCAAGGGGATAAGAGGAGGCCGCGCGAGCGGCCCTCGCCTATCACTTCCTCGCGGCGAGGGCGCTTGAGAGGACGGCTGCCAGCTTGTCGGGTTCGATCGGCTTCGACAGGTGCGCGTTCATGCCGCTCGCGAGCGAGCGCTTGATGTCGTCGTCGAACGCGTTCGCGCTGGCAGCGGCGATGAACACGCGCGACGCGTCGTCGCGGTCGAGCGCGCGGATGGCGCTCGCGGCCTCGAGCCCGTTCATCACGGGCATCATCACGTCGAGGATGACCGCGTCGTAGTACCCCTCGGGCGAGCGCGAGAACGCCTCGAGCGCCTGCTTGCCATCCGCAACGCCGTCGACCTCAAGCCCCAGATCGGAAAGCATCGTCGTCACGATCTCCATGTTGAGCTCGTTGTCCTCGGCCACGAGCACGCGACGCCCTGTGAGGTCGCACACAGGCACCGGCTTCGCGCGGCCGCCCTCACGCGGGCTCGCTGTCTTCAGGCGCAGGGTGAAGGAGAACGTGCTCCCGCGCCCCACCTCGCTTTGAAGCTCGATACGGCTGCCCATCATGCGGACGAGCCGGTTGCAGATGGCAAGCCCCAGGCCCGTTCCCTGCTGGCGCGCCGACGTGGTGTCGACCTGCTCGAATTTCTGGAAGATGCGCTTCTGGTTCTCCTCATCGATGCCGAAGCCCTCGTCCTCGACCGAGAACAGCACATCGGACGTGCCGTCGTCGTGGGGCGTCTCATGCACGCGGAGCGTGACAGTGCTGCCAGGGTCGGAATACTTCATGGCGTTGCCGAGGAAGTTGATGACGATTTGGTTGATGCGCAGCTCGTCACCGTTGAACCAGGTGTGCGTAAGCCTGATGTCTTCGCGGTAGACCTGGTTCTTCTCCTTGAACTTCGCCTCGAGAAGCGAGCGCGTGCCCGCGAGCATCGCCGCCAGGTCGAAATCGGCCGCGACGAGCGTCATCTTGCCGCTCTCGATCTTGCTCATGTCGAGGATGTCGTTCAGAAGCCCGAGCAGATAGCGCGACGACTTGCTCACCTTCTTCAAGCATTCGAGGCGCCCCTCGTCGGTTTGCCCCTCCTTCAGCGCGATGTCGGTCATGCCGATGATGCCGTTCATGGGCGTTCGGATCTCGTGCGACATGCGCGCGAGGAAGTCGGACTTCGCCTGGGCGGATTGATCGAGATGCTCCTGGTTGACGCGGTTTTGGATGATGGTCGCGACCTCCCACAGCGCGTTGGACTCGGCCTCGTCGCGAAGCAGCGCCTCGTCGACGCCGACCATCACGATGCCGCCCGCGTACACGCCGTCCTCGCTGATGGAGAAGGCGACGCCCGAGGGAACGTTCCCTGTGCCCGCGAAGAGGCTCTTCGCCGCGAGCGATTCGCACGTCGAGTGAAGCGTTGCGAGTGCCAAGCCCCGCCCAAGCGTTTCGAAGTCGCCCTCCGAGCACCGGTACACCGACGTCTCGTCGCCCTCGGAAACCGGGCGCCACGCGTAGAGCACCGACGTTGCGAGGTAGTCGCTCAAAAACGAGGTGACGATGAGGTTTTCCAACCCGAAACGATCATGGAGGCGACGCGCGAGAAGATCGAGCCCCGCGGTGAGCGAGAAGCGGCGGTCGAGCAGATTGAGCGCGAGCGACGAGAGGTTCATCTGACGCACATACCCCATCGAGACCACAGGGGAAAACGGCGGGATGCTCCCCGTCAAGCGATCGGAGCCCTTGCGCACCACGATCGAGCAATCGTCGGCAAGGGAATCCTCCAAGGCGGCCCGCGCCTGCCTGACGAGCACCTCGGTGGACTCGCGGCCCGACGAGACCGCCACGCCCGCCGTGAAGCGCAGCTTGAGCACACTCTCGCGGACAAGGGCGGAGAAATCCCGTTTCAACGACTCGACAGCCGCGACGACGTCGTCCGCATGGGCGCCGCCGAGCCACATAAGGATGGAGTCGGCGCTCGAGCGCACCTTCACGACGCAGGCGCACGGCACGCCGTCTGCCGCCTTCGACGCGAGCGTCGCGAGGTCCTCGAGCAAGACATCGCCGAACGTGATGCCGAAATCGCGCACGACGTCGGAGAACGCCAGCACGTCGATAAGGGCGAGCACACCGTCGAGACGGAACTCGCGTGCGGCCTCGATGGCCTCGATGCCGGCGTCGAGGCGGTAAAACGTCGTCAGCGGGTCGAGCGAGCGCTCGCGGTCGAGCTCGATTTCGCGCTGCTTGCGCTCGGTGATGTCGCGGATGTAACCGACGACGTAACGATGCCCGGCTGCCTCATCGGCAAGCAGGTTCGTGTGGATGCACAGCCATTTGGTCTCGCCGCCGTAGACGCGGATGGGCAGCTCGACGACGACCTTCTTCGACTTCTCGGGGAAAAGCTCGACGAGCTTCTCGCGGTCGGCGGCGGAGAAGTAGCGCTTGACGATCTCCTCGTCGCACCGGGCAAGCGACCAAATGCCGTTGTGGTGCTCGCTGTTCACGATCTCGATCGTCTGCTCGTCTTCCCGATAGGTGAAGAACACGTCGCTCGAGCTCTCGACGGCGATGCGGTAGCGCTCCTTTTCCTCGCGCAGCTGGTTCGTCGTCTCGATTTCCGCCTCGGTGGCGCTCTGTATCGCGGAATGGAGCTCGTCGATCTCGCGGACGCGGGACGGCTTGAACGACCGCAGCCCCTCGATGCCGCCGCGGACGCTCTTCATGAGGCGGCCCACGGGCGCCGTCGCGCGGCGCACGACGAGGATCATGACCGCCATCCCAACGAGGAAGCACGCGACGATCGTGGTGAAGATGCCACGATAGGCGGCATCGCCCAGGTCGTAGACCGACGACTCGGACACGAGCCCGACAAGAACCCAGTTCGTGCCGCTGTAGGGGACGTTTCCGCTGTAGAGCTTGAGCGGCGAGGTCACCGCGAAGATGCCGTCGTCGCCCACGCTTGAGTCGGCCACGCGGAAGAAGCCGTCGTGGTCGGTTTCGTCGAGCTCGAAGGTGCCGTTCGACCTTCTGACCGCGTCGAAGAGCGCGCCCGTGCCCGCAACGGGACGGTACGTGCCGTCGCCCTGGTCGACCGCAAGCGCGTAGCCCGCCTTCATGTTGCGGTCGAGGTCCTGCACGATGAAGTAAGAGTTCGCGAGGTAGCTCGTGGACACCTCGGTCCCGAGGATGCCGTAGACGACGCCGCCGTATTCGAGGGGAACCGAATAGGTGATCATCTGGTGGTTGTCGACCGTGCTGTCCTCGAGGACGAACGGGTAGGACCAAAATCCCAGGTTGGCTGGGTCGGCGTTCGGGTACGAAAGCGCCGCGCAGTACGGCTCGTAGAAGTAGTCGTCGGCCGCGCGCGTCCCCTTGCCCTGGAAGGAGAACGTCGGCGACCAGGAAGTATCGAGCGTGATGCCGGACGAGCGCGCAAGCGATTTGTCGCCCCGTTCGAGGTAGATGTCGGAATTCGTCTCGGTTTTCGAAGTCGGGTCGGAATCGCGCAGGAAGAAGCCGCGGTTCCGGGATGCCTGCGCCGGGTCGCCGTCGTTCGCGAGCACGAGAAACACTCCGCACGAGGTGTCGCGCCTTAAGTATTCGAGAAGCTCGGAGAAGACGGCGCCCGAATACTCACGCTGCGTATCGGCGTCGCCGAGGAAGGCGCTGGCAGACAAGCCCTTTTCCCCGATGATGCGCTCGAGCGTCGCATTCAGGTAGGACGACTCCTTCTGAATCGAGCTCCACTGGTCGACCATCGAGCCCTCAAGGGAAACCGCGCGGTTCTCCACCATGTGGCTGTCGATGTCGATCGAGTTGTCCTGAAGCGTCTCGCGCGTGCCGCTCGCGAGCAAGGCCGAGAACGGCAAGAGCCCCTGAACGAGCACCACGCACAAAAGGGGCACGAGCAGAAGCTGGGCGATGGTGATCGTCCGTTTCCTCATGTCCGTGCCCCCTTCCCTGATGTTGTGTCCGGCGAACGCGCCGCTATTTCGATTTCGCCTGGTCGAGCGCGGCCACGAAGCTGTCATACCACGCGTCGAACGCCGCGTCCGTCACGTAGGGCGCCACGGCGTCGTCATGCGATGCGCCACCTTCCATCGCCGAGACGACGGCGGCACGGTCGGCCTTCGCCTTGTCGGACAGGTTGTAGTCGAGCACCTTGCGCACCGCGTAGCCGTTCGACGAGGCCGCAGGCGTGTAGAAGGTCGTGCCGTCGAAGGAATCGAACACGCTCGCGAGCACGTCGTGGGCCTTCGGGGCGATGGAGATGTTCTGGTCGGAAACCACCTGATCGAGCGCGGCGGTCGAGTTCGCTTCCTTCAGAACCGGCAGGTACGCGGAGTCGCACACGAAGCGCAGGTTGTTCTCCTTCGCGGTGAACCACTTCAGAAACTCGCATGCCGCGTATTCGTGCTGGTCGTCCGACTTCGTCACGGCCATGGACGCGCCCTGCTGCACCTGGGTGCGGTTCGTGCCCTCCATGGAAGGCGCCGGCACGACGAGGTAGTCGATCGGCTTCGCGCCGTCGTCGTCGATGACCTGATCGGGGAAGTACATCGCAGAGGAGGTGGAGCCCGTGTAGGCGATGAGGTCGCCCGTCTTCATGTCGTCGGAGCGGAACTTGCCGATGCTCGTGAAGTACCCGTTCACATACGGAACGTAGTAGCAGTCCCACAGCTTCTTGATCTTGTCCTTGTCGACGTTCACCACGGCCTTGCCGTCTTCGGCGGAAAGCAGGTCGATGCCCATCTGCTTCATGGCGATGACAAAGTAGTTCGACATCGAGTCGCGGCCGTAGAACGCCTTGCCGTCGCCCGCGACGTCGGGCGTCTGCGCGTCGGTCCAGTCGTAGTAGCGCTTCGCGACGTCGGCGATGCCCTCGAACGTGGAAAGCTCGTCGGTCGTCGTCCCCGTCGCCTCGGCGAAGGGCTCCCAGTCGGTCTTGTCGACCATGGTGATCTCGGTTGATTTCGCGACCGGGAACAGATAGAGCGCGTCCGCGCCGTCGAAGTAGCCCTCGTCGACGTAACCGTCGACGTACTGGGACAGCTCGTCGGCGCTCACGTAGTCGGCGATGTTAGCGAGCTTGCCGTTCTGTTCGATGGCGTAGGCGGTGTCGGCGTAGGTGGAGAACACGTCGGGCAGGTTGTCCGCGCCGACCTCGCCGGAAGCGGAAGCGGTCACGGCCTTCTCAAGGTCGGAAACCGAGCCTTTGCTGTAGCCCTCCACGTAGATGCCGCGATCCTTGCCCTCGGTCGCGTTGAACTCGCTGACGAGCTCGTCGAACGCGGCCTGCTGCGCGCCGTTGTAGTAGTGCCAGATGGTGATCGACACCGGGTTGTTCGGGTCGAGGTTCGCGGTCTTCACCTGCGAATCCTGCTGCGTGCTGCCGCCGCTCGCGCAGCCGGCGAGCAGGGAAAGCGAAAGCGCGCCCGCAAGCGCAAGCGCGATGCCTTTCTTGAACATGGTCCCCCTTCGTTGTCGCGGCCGGACAAGCCCCCCCACGAGCAGCCCGACCGTCTTCTTCTAGTTACGGCTTTCGGCCAGGTAGAACAGCGCCATCGTGCCCGGGCCGGAATGCGCGCCGATGACCGGGTCGACATAGTTGATCACGATGTTCTTCACGCCGAAGCGCTCGCGCACCTTGTCGGCGACGTAGTTCGCGTCGTCGATGCAGTCGCCGTGCGTGATGAACACCGTCTGCTCGGAAACCGGCTCGGTGGCCGTTTTCGCCATATGGTCGACGAGCGCGTTGAGCGACTTCTTGCGGCCGCGGACCTTCTCCATGGGGATGAGATGCCCCGCATCGTCGACGTGCATGACCGGCTTGATGTTGAGCATGGTGCCGGCCCAGGCGCTTGTCTTGGAAACGCGCCCGCCGCGCCACAGGAACATGAGGTCGTCGACGGTGAACCAATGGGCGAGGTGGAGCTTGTTCTCCTCGACCCAGTCGCGCACCTCCTCGATCGCGGCGCCAGCGCGCGCCTTCTGCACGGCGTGCCACACGAGCAACCCCTCGCCGCCCGATGCCGCGAGCGTGTCGACCGTGTACACGCGACGCTCGGGGAATTCCGCGGCAAGCTGTCCGCAGAGAAGCGAGATCGCCTCGTAGGTGCCGGAAAGCCCGCTCGAGAACCCGAGGTAGAGCACGTCTTTGCCCGATTCCAGAAGCCCGCGTAAAAGCGCCTCGGATTCGGCGAGATTGGGAAGCGAGGTGGTGATCACCTTGCCCGCGCGCATCATCGTGTAGAACTCCTGAAGGTCGGTGACCTGCCCTTTCAGATAGCTCTGGCGCTGCTCGCCGTCGACCATGAACGTCAGGGGCAGAACATGCAGCCCGAACTCGTCGATCATCTCTTCTTTGAGATTGCTGCACGAATCGGTGACGATCTCGAAATCCATGAAAATCCCCTTCCGCTGATGTTCGCTCGTGCGGCGCACCTTGGCACGCACGTATCCAAATAGCATGCCCCAGTATAAAGCATTTGAGGAGGTGAGGAGCTGCTCACTTGTAGTCGTCGGGGTTCTTCGCGCTCGTGCCCGTGGTGTTTCCGGCGTTACGCAGCTCGCGGCCGAAGCGCACGGCGTTCTCGCCGAAGCGATTGCGCAGCGTGTCGGTCGCCGCAAGAAGCTTCGCGCGCTTCTCCTCGCTCGCGATGAGCGGCGGCGCATCCTCGGCGCTCGGAGCCTCGCGCTCGACGTCGAAGAGCGCCTGCTGCACGACTTCTTCCGCCTCGAACCCGCTCATGCCCACGCCGAGCAGGCGCACCGGCATGCCCTCGCGCCACACTTCGTCCACCATGCGGAAGAGTTGCGGGGTGAACGCGAGCTCATCGTCGCTCGGGCTGGGAAGCCTCTTCTGCACCGAGCGGACCGAGCGGTCCGAGAAGCGCACCTTCAAGGAAAGCGTGCGGCCGGCAAGCCCCTTCTTGCGAAGACGCCGGCCCACCTTCGCGGCCATCGTGGCGATCGCTGCCTCCACGTCGGCCCTCGTCGTCAAATCGCGCGCGAAGGTGGTCTCGTTCGAGACGGACTTCACCGGCTCCCCGCCCTCGACGGGAACGGCGTCGCCGCCGCGTGCGCGGGTGCGCATCATGGAGGCGTTCTTGCCGAAGATGCGCCGCATGAGCGACTCGTCGGCGCGCGCCATGTCGCCCAAGGTGCGGATGCCGTGCGAGGTGAGCTCGCGTTCGGCGACGGCCCCTACCCCGCTCATCCGCCGCACGGGCAGAGGAGCGAGGAAGTCGGCCTCGCGGCCGGGGTAGACGACGGTAAGCCCGCGCGGTTTGTCCATATCGGAGGCCACTTTCGCGATGGTCTTCGACGAGCCGACGCCGACCGAGCACGTAACGCCCAGCTCGGCGACGCGCTTTTGGATGCGGCGCGCGATGAGCACGGGGTGCTCGGTGTTCACGCGCGTCGGGGTGACGTCCATGAACGCCTCGTCGATGCTCACCTGCTGCACGAGCGGCGTCTCGTCGCGAAGGATGTCCATGATGGCGCGCGACATCTCGCGGTAGCGGCCGAAGTGCCCGTGCGTCCAGATGGCGTCGGGGCAGAGCCGCCTCGCCACCGCCGACGACATCGCGCTGTGCACGCCGAACATGCGCGCCTCGTAGGAGGCGGTCGAGACGACCCCGTGTTTGTCGGCGTCCCCCCCGACGATGACGGGCTTGCCACGCCACGCCGGATGGTCGAGCTGCTCGACCGAGGCGAAGAACGCGTCAAGGTCGACGAGCAGGATGGCGGGGCCTTTCCATGGCGTAAGCAGCGCCTGCATGCCGTCGTCCACGGCTCCTACTTCCGCCTGTTCAAACGCTCGAGCCGAAACAGGCCCTTCAGCGTCAGGTCATCGACCACGAGCGCGTCGTGGCCCGAAAGCGCGCCGAGCGCGGCGGCGTCGTCGCCCGACATGATGACGTCGGTCGTGTAACCGAGCTCGTCCCAGATGAAGTCGATGAGGCCGTCGATCCGCGCGATCTCGCCCAAAACGGCGCCCGACTGCATCGCCGTGCGCGTGTTGCGGCCGATGACCGTCGTCGGCGCCTTGATCTCGACCATGGTGAGCTTGGCGGCCGCCCCGGCAAGCGCCGCGAGCGAAAGCCTGAGCCCCGGCGCGATGATGCCGCCCGCGAACGCGCCCGCGTCGTCGATGACCGTGAAGTTCGTCGTCGTCCCGAAATCGACGACGACGACCGGCCCTTCCACGATCGCGCGCGCGGCGACCATGTCGGCGATGCGGTCCGCGCCGACCTCCCCGGGGTCGTCGAACAGCAGGCGCAGCCCCGTCTTGAGCCCAGGGCCCACCGTAAGCGGGCGGTGGCGGGAAAGCGAGCCTGCGGCGCCCACCCACACGTCGGTGAGCGCGGGGACGACGGAAGAGACGATCGCGCTCTCGATCTCGAAATCGACCGAGCGCACGGCGAAGAAGTCGCGCAGGACGACAAGGGCCTCGTCGTTCGTGAGGCGCTCGGGCGTCGTCGCCTCCCAGGTGGCGAGCATGCGCTCCCCGCGCGCGACGCCGAGGCGCGTCGTGGTGTTCCCCACGTCGACGGCGAGCACCGCCCCCTCATCGCGTCCATCGCCTTTTCGCGCCATGGCCTTCCCTTCCGTCGCCCGTTTTCCTCTGCGGACGATTATACGCGAGCGTCGCCCTTGTGCCGCACCACGTACGCGGGATCGATGCGCTGCAAATCGTCGAAGTCGTCGATCTCCACGATGTCTTCGGGGTCGCACCTGCGCACGTGAATCTCGTAGCTCTCGGGGCAGCGTTCGATGGCGACGTCGTCCCAGAAGATCTGCTTCGCGTCGTCGCGCTCGAAGACGCGGGGGATGTCGCGCGAGAGTTTGCGGCCATCGGCGGGCGTCCAGAACGACAGGCCCACCATCTGCCAGCACGGCGCGTCCTTCCCCTTCGCGAGGTGCTCGACCACGCCGCCCTCGGCCACATCGAAGTACCAGTCGTCGGTCGTATCGACCGGGAACGCCAGGTAGTTGGTGCGGTACTGATACTTGCTCACAAGGCTCGGGTTCGCTAAGAACAAGTCGCTCTCGAACACGTAGGCACCTTCGAAATGAGAGCACGCCGCGACCGCCGACGAGATGTTGTTCGTCGTGTCGAAAAGCGGGTTCTCGATGAAGCGGATCATCGGGTACTTCGCCTTGAGCTGGTCGAACTCCTCGGCGAGGTAGCCTCTGACCACGTAGATCTCCTCAATGCCCGAGGCTAGAAGCGCGTCGATGAGCCGGTCGATGATGCGCACGCCGTGCACGCGCGCGAGCGGCTTGGGCGTGTTCACCGTGACGGGGAGCAGCCGGCTGCCGAAGCCCGCGGCCAAAAGCACCGCGCGACGGGCGCGGTACGGCTCGAGCGCCGTCATGCCCGCGATCGTCACCTCGTCGCCGCTAAGGTACCCGCGCTCGCGAAGCGATTCGGTCGCTGCGCGGGCGGCCGCCGCATCGACAACGTCGGGGTGGACAGCCCCGCGCGATACGGCCTCAGCGCCCGCGAGGACGGTGAACTCCTCGAACGTGAGCTCGCAGGCGGCATCGTCCCCCTCGCCCTCGCCCGAGCGCGAAAGCTCGACGGCGGCGTCGGCGAAGTCGTTCGCGGCGCGCTTCCACACGCTCGCCCACTCGCCGATGGGGCTGCCCTTGCTCTCCTTGAACAGGGCCCATACGTACCAGTACCAGCCGACGACGGCCGTGCAGGCGATGAGGTGCACCCGCTCGCGCGGCGTGGCCTCGCGCCCGAAGTACAGCGCCATCGCGTCGCACGCGCGTTCGACGGTGTAGCCGGAGCCCTGCGCGATGAAGTTGCCGAAGTCGCAGCCGTAGTCGCCCATCGCCGCGTACTCCCAGTCGATGATGCACAGGTCCGAGCCGTGGACAAGGATGTTCGGGCCGTAGAAGTCGTTGTGGCAGAGAACCGGTGCCGCTGCCCCTTCCCGCATGATCTCGCACGCGCGGGCCGCCTTGCGCTTCGTCTCCTCGAAGCCCTCCGGCAGCTCCCAGCCGGAATCGGCCAGCAGCTCCTCGAGCTTCGCCGACTCATCGTAGAAGTCGAACGACCACGGGGAGGTCTCGCCGCTCTCGTGCAGCCGGCGGATGGCCGAGAGCGCTCGCGCCACCTGCCCGTCGTCGTCGTAGTCGAACGGGACGCAATCGGGGATGTAGCGCGAGATCTTCCACCCGCGCTGCTCGTCTTCGCAGATGAACGAGATGTCGAGCTTGAGCTTCGCGGCCACCTTGAGCGCATGGGCCTCGGCGGCGCGGTTGATGATCTCGTCGGTGCCGGCGCCGGGATAGCGGTAGACGTAGCCGCGCCCCTTGCAGGAGAAGTAGAACGACAGGTTCGTGAGACCGCGCTTTATGGGGCGGATGTCGACGATGTCGCCGCGCGCGCACCCGAGCGCCGAGCAGATGTTCACGAGCACGTCGGTGGCCATGACCTCGATGAACGTCTGGTCGAAACCCTGCGCATGGTACATCGCGTCGCATATCTGGTACGGCTGGATGGCCACCTTGCCCACATCGGTTAAAGTGGCGTCGCTTCGAAGGTAGCCCGCGCGCGTCAGGGCGGAAAGCGCGCGCGAAACGGCGCGTGGCTCCATCGACAGCGCACGCGCGATGCCCGCAGCGCAGGCGTTCTCGTTGTCCTGAAGCGCACAGAACACGCGGAATTCACTTTGCGTCAGCAACCGGTTCTCCTTTAAGAGAGGGAAACGAAGGCGGCCGGCCGCGCGATGGCGCAGGCAGACCCAACTCCTAGAGTTACGTCAGCAGTGTAGCGAATGTAAGAGATTTGTTCAAATTGCGTTAGCTGAAAGCAAAATTGAACGCCAGGGAATTCGTGAGGTAAAGCAAGAAAAGCCCTGGCAGACCGCACTGCCAGGGCTTTCAAAGGAAAACGCCCGAAGCGCTTCCCCGTTAGTTGAACTTGAAGATCTTCTGCGCGAGGTGGTACCCCGAGATGCCGAGATGCTTGCCGACGCTGCCGGGCAGGTTCGTGCCGATGTTGAGCACGCTGCGGCGAACGGGCCCGTACGCGCCCGGGTTGTGCTCCTTCAGGTATTCCCAGATGGCGTGACGCTTCTCGTCGGCTTCGACCGTACCGATCATGCGGCAGAAGATCGAGCAGATGCACATCATCATGGAAAGGTAGTTCAGCATGTAGCGGCGAAGCTTCGGCTCGACCACGTCGTCGGGCAGCTGCACCGAGTCGATCATGAACCGCGTGATGCGCAGCTGCTGGTCGATGCGCCCCATCATGACGCTCTCGTTCACGCTCTGGTCCTCGCGGCCGATGAAGTAGCGGTACATGTCGACGTCGAGGTAGCGGATGGTGTCCACGAACGGCAGCGGCACGTACACGAAGATGTTGTCCACGTAGAAGCAGTGCTCGGGAAGCTTCAGCCCCGTATCGCGCAGAAGCTCGGTACGGTAGATCGCCGAGTGCATGAGCAGGTACTGGCTCTGGCGGAAATGCCCCACGTCCTTCCAGCCGAACTCCTCGTCGGTCGGGAACACGTTGAAGTAGCCCATCACCGTGCGCGTGCCCTCGTGGACCTTCTCGTACACGTAGTTCGCGACCACGAGGTCGGTCGCCTTCTCGCGGCCCACTTGCGAGCGCAGGTACGCCATGACCTTCTTCATCGCAGCCTCGTCGAGCCAGTCGTCGGAATCGACGACCTTGAAGTACAGCCCGCGCGCCGCGGCGAGCCCCGTGTTCACGGCCGCGCCGTGCCCGCCGTTTTCCTGATGGATCGCGCGGATGACGTCGGGGTGGGCCTCCTGCCAGGCATCGGCTTTCTGGGGCGTGTCGTCTTTGGTCGATCCGTCGTCGACGATGATGATCTCGATGTCATCGCCGCACTTCAGAAGCGACTCAATGCATTTGTCCATGTAGGCCGCGGAATTGTAGCACGGCACCGCGAACGAGATGGTCTTCATGGCCTTATTCCTCCACGAGCTTGTCGGAAAGCTCGAGCGCGAGGCTGATGATCTTGTCCATGTTGTAGTAACGGTACTCCGCCAAGCGGCCGAGCGGGTAGAAGTTGGGAAGCTTCGTCGTAAGCGCGCGGTAGCGCTCGTAGTGCGCGCGGTTCTCGTCGGAGAGGATGGCATAGTACGGCGTCTGCGTCTGCGGGTCGTCGTAGGGGCGCGAGTATTCCTTCATGATGGTGGTCTTGTCGCTCTTCTGCCCCGTGAGGTACTTGAACTCGGTGATACGCGTGTAGTCCTCGGTCACCGTGAAGTTCACGGTGCCGCACGGAAGCACGTGCTCCTTGTCGTAGGTCTCGTACTTGAAGTCGAGACTGCGGTACGGCAGGCGGCCGAAGCGCGCGAGGAACAGCTCGTCGAGCGGACCGGTGTAGACGATCGGGCCGTCGAACTTCTGGCCCTTGAGCTTGATGGCGGAAAGCGGGGCGTCCTCCGCGTCGCTTTCGAACTCGAGCTCGAAGACGCTTTCGGCCTCGGTGTTCAGGCACACCTGGATGTTCTCGTGGGAAAGCATCTCCTCGAAGAGCTTCGTGTAGCCGAAGATCGGCATGCCCTGGTACTTGTCCTGAAAGTAGCGGTTGTCGCGCGAGATGAACACCGGCACGCGCGCGGTGACCGACGGGTCGACTTCCTCGGGCGTGAGGCCCCACTGCTTCTGGGTGTAGTAGAGAAAGACGTTCTTGTACACGAAGTCGGCGATCTCGGCGAGCTCGGGGTCGTCCTGCTCGCGCAACTCGTTGATGGTCACCTTGCGCTCGTCGCCGAAGGTGTCGATGAGCTTCTCGATGTAGTGGGCAGCTTTCTCCTCGCCGAACGCGATTTCCATCGAGTTCTTGTTGAAGGGAACGGGCATGTAGGTTCCGTACCAATCGGCGAGCACGCGGTGCTGGTACCCCAGGAAACCGGAGAAGCGGCGCGCGTAGTCGAAGGCTCGCTTGTCGTTGGAATGGAAGATGTGCGGGCCGTACTTGTGCACGAGGATGCCCGCCTCGTCCTTCTCGTCGTACATGTTGCCCGCGATGTGCGGACGCTTCTCGATGATGAGCACGCGCTTGCCGCCGCGCTCGGCGAGTTCGCGGGCGACGACGCCGCCGGCGAAGCCGCTGCCGACGACGACCGCGTCGATGTCGGTGATATCGATGTCAGAGAACTGAGTGTATTGCACGCCCATGTGAGCTTTGCCTTTCGTTCGGTGTATTCGCTTCGGCGCGCGATGAGGCGGCGCGCCTTCGAGCCGCGGTTTCCAGCGTGGGCGCCGGCAAATAACCGCAGACGGTTCTATTTTACCGACTCGGCCAAGCCCTTGCAGCATCTCATACAAAAAACGTGCCTGGACTCACTACAATAACGGTAGATACCGCGAGAAAGGACTTCCGCATGACGTTTTTGGAGACCATGCTCGCCCGCGCGAAGGCGGACAAGCAGACCATCGTGCTTCCCGAGGGGAACGACCCGCGCACGCTCGAAGCGGCCGAGAAGCTTCTCGGGCACAGCGCGTGCAACATCGTCATCCTCGGCGACAAGGCCGAGATCGAGGGCTCGGGGCGAAATCTCGAAGGCGCGCGCATCATCGACCCGAAGACGTCCGAATTGCGCGAGGAGTTCGCGACGAAGCTCTACGAGCTGCGCAAACACAAGGGCGTGACGCCCGACGACGCGCTCGCCAAGATGGACGACGAGTTGTACTTCGGCGTCATGATGGTGAAGTGCGGGCACGCCGACGGCATGGTATCGGGCGCGTGCCACGCGACCGCCGACGTCCTTCGCCCCTGCCTGCAGATCTTGAAGACCGCTCCCGGCGTGAAGCTCGCGAGCTCGTTCTTCGTCATGGTGGTGCCGAACTGCGACTTCGGCCAGGACGGCACGTTCATCTTCAGCGATTGCGGCCTTGAAGTGCAGCCCGACGACGAGCGCTTGGCGCACATCGCCGTGAACTCGGCCCGCTCGTGGAAGTCGCTCATGGGCACCGAGCCCGCCGTGGCGATGCTGTCTCACTCGAGCAAGGGCTCGGCGCGAAACGACGACGCCGCGAAGGTCGTCCGCGCGGTGGAGATCGCCCGCGACCTCGCGCCCGAGCTCGCGCTCGATGGCGAGCTGCAGCTCGACGCCGCCATCGTGCCCGCAGTCGGCGAGTCAAAGGCGCCGGGTTCTCCCGTTGCCGGGCACGCCAACGTGCTCGTCTTCCCCGACCTCGACGCCGGCAACATCGGCTACAAGCTGGTGCAGCGCTTGGCGAAGGCCGAGGCGTACGGCCCGATCACGCAGGGCCTCGCCGCTCCCGTGAACGACCTGTCGCGAGGCTGCTCGGCCGACGACATCGTGGGCGTAGTCGCCATCACCTGCGTCCAGGCGCAGGCGCTGAAGGACGAGAAGTAGCACGCGATTCGTGCTCCGAACACGAGAGAAGGGCGGCCACACGGTCGCCCTTCTTGTTTGGTGAGGTTCGCCTGGATGGAGCCCGCATGCGCCGGTGTATGAGTGGCGCACTCCGGCTGGGAGGCTTAGCCCCAAGCTGGGCGCGGCCTTACCCGAATGCGGCCCTCCATCGGAAGTCGAGCGCGCGCCTCTTACGCCACTTCACCGTCGAGGTCGGCGACCATGCGCTCGTGCACGATGTCAAAGGTGTCGAGGGCGATCATGTACTCCTCGTTCGTGGGGATAATGATGATCTTCACGGCGGAGTTGTCGGCCGAAATCTCGCGTTCGAAGCCGCGCTGGCGGTTCTTCTGCTCGTCTAGGATGATGCCGAGCGGCTGCAGGCCGGCGAAGATCATGCGGCGCATCTTCTCGCAGTTCTCACCGACGCCCGCGGTGAGAACGATGGCGTCGACGCCGCCCATGACGGCGATGTAAGAGCCGATGTACTTCTTCACGGAATTCGAGTACATGTCGTAGGCGAGCTGCGCGCGCTCGTTGCCGTTCTCGGACGCGTCGCGCACGCTGCGCAGGTCGTTGCTCACGCCCGAGATGCCGAGCAGGCCCGACTTCTTGTTCATGAGATCGTTGATTTCCTGGGCGGAAAGGCCCTCGTGCTCCATGAGGAACGGCACGATGGCCGGGTCGATCGACCCGCAGCGCGTGCCCATCATAAGACCGTCGAGCGGCGTCAAGCCCATCGAGGTGTCGACCGCGACGCCGTGGTCGATGGCGCTCATGGAACAGCCGTTGCCCAGATGGCACGTGATGAGCTTCAAGTCCTCGAGCGGCTCGTCGAGCACCGCGGCCGCGCGCTGGGAGATGTAGCGGTGCGACGTGCCGTGCGCACCGTACTTGCGGATGGCGTACTTCTCGTACAGCTCGTAGGGCAGCGGGTACATGTAGGCCTTCGGCGGCAGCGTCTGGAAGAACGAGGTGTCGAACACGGCGACCATAGGCACGCCCGGCATATGGAGCTGGCAGGCATGGATGCCCATGAGGGCCGCCTTGTTGTGGAGCGGCGCGAGCTCGGCCAACTCGTCGATCTTCGCGATGACGTCGTCGTCGATGAGGACCGATCGGTCGAAGTACTTGCCGCCCTGCACGATGCGGTGCCCGATGGCGTCGATCTCGTCGAGCGAGGAAATCGGGGCGTCGGGGCCTTCGGTGAGAGACTCGAGGACGAGTGCCATCGCGGCGTTGTGGTCGGCCATCTTCGCGTCGATCACAACCTCGTTGTCGTCGAGGCCGTGCTTGTGGAAGGAGTCGGCCGAGCCGACGCGCTCGCAGATGCCCTTCGCGATGACCGTGCGGCTTTCGACGTGGATAAGCTGGTACTTCAGGGAAGACGAACCAGCATTGATGACCAAGACGTTCAACAGCCAACCTCCTCGTACGTTACGTGTAGGTTAAATTGTAGGCATAACGAGCAGGCGGTTTACGTGCGCTTGATTCGATTTCGGCAAGCGGCGAAGCGGCAGCGTGCCGTTGCCGCAGGCGACAGCGCGGATTCGAAGCCGCACGCATCCCGTGAAAGGCGCGCGTCGCCGCCTGAGTGGGCGCGCGACGGGCATTCGCGAAGGATAGCGGGCGCTACGAGAGCGTCGTGTCGCGCGTCTCATCGTCGGCGGGCTTCTCAAGCTCGCCCATGAGCACATCGATGCGCTGCTGCGCGCCGTCGACGCGCTTCTTCAGAAGAGCCACGAGCTTCACGCCGCGCTCGTATTCAGTGAGACTCTGCTCCAGCTCGAGCGAGTTGCTCTCAAGCACTCCCACGATGCGTTCCAACTCGGACATGGCCTCGCGGAAGGTGAGCTCCTCCAAAGGCTTCTCTTCGCTCATTTCGCAACCTCCGATTCTTTATCGTTGTTCGAATGCGCCGCTTCGACGCGGCAGGAAAGCTCGCCGTCGGAAACCTGCACGGCAAGCCGCGACCCCACAGGCGCCTGTTCGGTGCGGCTGACTACTTCGCGCTTCTCGTTTCGCGATATGGAGTACCCGCGCGCGATAACGGACAGGGGCGACAGGTCGTTCAAACGCGACGCGGCGAGCCCCACCTCCGACGCGAAGCGCGGTGTGATGGAGCGGCCCTGCGCGGCAAGGCTCTTGGCGAGCGCGTCGACGCGAGAGGAGTCACCCTGCAGGATGCGCGGCCCGGCAGCGGCGATGCGGCCGGAAAGCGCGGAAAGCCCCATGCGCGCCCGCGACACATTGGCTGGAAGGGCGCGTGCAAGTCTGCTCGCGAGCGCGTCCACCTGGGTCTTGTCCGCATCGACGCGCCCTGGCAGCGCGCGCGAAAGGCGCTCGGACAGAAAGTCGAGCGTTTGAGCATCCTGTCCGATGAGGTACATCGGGTCGGTGAAGACTGGCCTCGTCGCCATGCGCTCGATGCGGGCGCGCGACCCGTCGAGGCGATGGGAAAGCCCGTCGTGGAGCCGGCGGGCGCGAAGCGTGAGCGCCTGCGACAGCTCGGCCGCGACCGGCGACACCGCTTCCGCCGCGCCCGTCGGCGTCGACGCGCGCACGTCGGCCACCAAGTCGGCGATGCTCGTGTCGGGCTCGTGCCCGATGCCCGTGACCACCGGCACGGGACACGCCGCGATGGCGCGCGCGAGCCCCTCGTCGTTGAAGGGCATAAGGTCCTCGTACGACCCGCCGCCGCGAACGAGCAGCACCGCTTCGGCGCCGGCCGCAGCAACGCACTCGATGCCGCGCACGAGCTCACACGGCGCGTTGGCCCCTTCGACGGGCACGCCCGCGACGAGCACGCGCGCCATGGGCCAGCGCCGGCGCAGGGTGCGCAACACGTCGTGGACCGCATCTCCGCGCGGGGACGTGACGAGCCCGACCGTCTGGATGTTTTCAGGGACGGGACGCTTGCGCCGCTCGTCGCAGAGGCCCTCCGCCGCGAGCTTGCGCGCGAGGTTCGCCACCTGGACACGCAGGTTGCCCTCGCCCGCCAGCTGGATGGAGAACACGTCGAAGTTCATGCGCCCCTTGGCGGCGTACAGCGTGAAACGGCCCGTCAGCTCCACGAGCGAGCCGATCGTCATGTCGACGCCGCACGCGCGGAAGCGGTTGTTCCACATCATGCACGGGAGCGCGGCCGACTTGTCCTTCACCGTGAAGTAGACAGCCTTGTAGCCGGCCTTGTTGGACAGCTCCGAAACCTCGCCTATCACCTTCACCGTGACGCCCTCGAGCGCTCCCTTCGCGAGCGCCATCGCAGCCGAAACCGAAAGCGCATCGGAAGAGCCGGAAGCGTCAGACGCGCCTTGCGCGGCGTATGAGCGCGTCGACCCAACGTAATACGACGAGTCGGCGCCCCGCGCCCGCGACGACGACGCGGACCGCGCGGTCGCGCGCCGCGCCCGGTCGAGGCTTTCTTCCCAAGATTCCATGGACAGAAGCTACTCGTCGCGCTGCTGGCCGAGCAACCACAGAAGCTGGAGCACCGAGGTGAGCGCGGCCGCCACGTAGGTAAGGGCGCAGGCGCGAAGCACCTTGTAGGCCCCGCGGCTCTCGGCGGCAACGACGCCCGTCCCGTTCAGGTAGTCCATCGCCCGATGCGAGGCGTTGAATTCCACTGGCAGCGTGACGAGCTGGAACAGCACGACCACGGCGTACACCACGATGGCGAGCGCCTGCAGGCCGGCGAGCTGCATCGCGATGCCGATCATCAGAAGGAAGATCCACGCGTTCGAGGCGAAGTTCACGGCCGGGACGAGCGCGCCGCGGATCTTCATGGGCGCGTAGTCCTCGGCGAACTGGCAGGCATGCCCCGCTTCGTGGCACGCCGTCGCGATGGCGGTGACGCTCGTGCCGCCGAAGGCGTCGGGATCGAGCGTGATCGAATTGTCGCGCGGGTCGAAATGATCCTCGCTCGGGCCGCCGCGGCGGATCTCCACGTTGTAGATGCCGTGGTCGGCGAGCATGCGGCGGGCCATCTCGGCCCCGGTCACACCGCGGGAAGAGGGAACCCGCGAATACTTTCTGATCTGGTTGTTCACGTAGAACTGGGCGCCCATGCCGATGATCAGCGTCACGACGACGAGGGCGAGGTAGCTTCCACTCATAAACATAAGTCCGGTTCACTCCTTAAAGGCGCGATGATGCGGCCGGAGGGCCGCTTTTCGTACAAATGTACTTTACTCGATGGAAGGCACCGGCACACCGCGCGTACCCGAGTCTGCGCGAAACGTTCGCAAACCGTTACCCGAGGCGCTCGACGACGAGCTCCCCCTTGTTCAGGCTGAGCGCGATCCGCCCCTCGATGAGGTCGACGAGTTCTTCGCCGACGAGCGCGCGGCGCCACCCCTTCATGAGGTCGGTGCCCTTGTAGTGCCCCCGAGCGACGGCCGCGAGGTCGCCGTGGCTCGCGAGCGTCTGCATGGCGACGCCGTTCTCCTTCGCGCGAAGGCGCACGAGCGCCGTCATGAGGTCGAGCGACGCGTCGACGTTGCGCTCGTTGCGCGAGGATTTGTCGAGCTCGGGCCACTGGTCCTTCGGCAGCGCGCGGCCGGCCTTCATGCGCTCGATTACCTCGCGCGCGTCGCGCACCGGCAGCTTCTCGCGCACGCCGCGCACCATGTACAAATCGTCGATGGTCTTCGCGTCGCGGCGGCACGCTTCCACGATCTGCTCGTCGGTGACGAGCCACTTGCGCGGCATGTCGCGCTTGCGTGCCTCTTCCTCGCGCCACGCGGCGAACTCGCGGGCCGCGGCGAGCTGCCGCGCATCGAGCTGGGTCACGCGCTTCAGCCTGCGGAAACGAAGCCGCGGGTCCTCCGCGTACCTCGCCGGGTCCATCATCTCCTCGAAGTCGGGCTCAAGCCAAGCGAGGCGCCCCTTCGACTCGAGTTTCTTCTTCATCTGGCGGTACACGCGGGGAAGGTAGATGACGTCGTCGGCCGCGTAGTCGATCTGCGAGTCGGAAAGAGGGCGCTGCGACCAGTCAGTGAACGAGTCGATCTTCTTGAGGGACACGCCGCATTCAGCGTGGACGAGCGCGCCGTAACCGATCTGCTGGGTGTGACCGAGGAGCGTGGCGGCGACCTGCGTGTCGAACAACGGGCGCGGCATCGTCCCCACCTCGCGCAGCAGGATCTCGATATCCTGGCCGCCGGCGTGGAAGAGCTTCATCGTGCGCTCGTCGGAAAGAAGGGGGCCGAGAACCGTCAGGTCGTCGACCGCGAGCGGGTCGACGATGGCGACCTCGTCGTCGGTCGCGAGCTGCAAAAGGCACAAACGGGGGTAGTAGGTCTTCTCCCGAAGAAACTCGGTGTCGATGGCAAGCACGGGGCAGCCCGACGCCCTTTCGATGAACGCCTCGAGGTCGGCCTGGTCAGCTATGTACAAAATGGTTTCCTTACTATATCTGGTACGCTTTGGATAAAGCGTTGCTTTACAATCTGCATATGATAGCAATCGGAAGGGATTCTGTGAAACTGCTCGTGCTGAACAATCTGGCATCCGGTTACGGCGAGGGCGCGATCTACGACTTCGTGCGCTCGTTCGCGACGGACGGCGACGAGGCGTGCATCCGCTGCACCGACGGAACGACCGACCTGAAGGACCTGCTCACGGACGCAGACGCCTTCGATGCCGTCGTCGCGAGCGGCGGCGACGGCACGGTCACGGCAGCGAGCCACTGCCTTGCCGGCTCGGGCATCCCCATCCTTCCCTTCCCCGCGGGAACCGCGAACCTGCTCACGCTGAACCTCGCCTCCCCCAACGAACCCCATGCGCTCGCAAAGCTTTTGCGGGCGGGCATCACGCTCGACTTCGACCTGGCGGAAATCGAATTTTCCCGGGAAGAGGGCGAGTCCGAAACGCACGGGTTCGGCATCATGGCCGGCGCAGGCTACGACGCGGCGATCATGGCCGGCGCCCAGCCCTCGAAGCGGCTTTTGGGCCCGATGGCCTACTTCTCCGCGGCTATCTCGAACCCTTTGCCGCCCGTGTCGAAGATCACCCTCGAGCTTGACGGCAAGACGGTCCAAAGCGAGGGTCTCGGCGTGCTGCTCGTGAACTTCTCGAAAATCCAGTTCGACATCTCCGTCACCAACAAGAACAACCCACGCGACGGGCTGCTCGACGTCGTGGTGCTGAAGGCGGCGAACGCCTTCGGGCTCATCCCCGCGCTTCTGGCGCGCGCCATCGACCACGACAACTTCAAGGACAGCCCCGACACGATCGAGACGTTCCAGGCGAAGAACGTGACCATCCAGGCCGACCCGCCGATGGAGATCCAGTTCGACGGCGAGGTCACCGGCGCGACGACGCCGCTTTCGGCGCGCATCCTTCCCAACGCGGCGCGGTTCCTCGTAAGCGAAGAGTGCGTCGAGCTCTTCGGCGCGGAAGGCGAAGCGGGCACGGCCCCTTGGGCAGCGAAGTCCGAATAGGCGCTGTACCGTGAAGCGGGCGCTGCTTGTCAGCGCCCGCGGTCGCATCTTGCCCATGACCATGTCTTTCGAGGGCGTACCAATCGGCTTCAACGGCAGTCGACCCGCAGGCTTACAGCGAAAAGCGGCTTGCGTGTTCCAAAATTTCGACTTTTCGCGTTTGGAAGCGTGAAATGGCCTCATGTGCCCTGCTGTATAAACACATTACGCCCCATTATGATGAAGAATGGGGCGTAATTATCGTAGCGAAGCCCTATGAGAAGGCACCGAAGTGCCTTTCAGCCGCTCTAGCCACGAAAAATCGTCATTTTCGAACACGACGCGGCTACTTTCTTGTTTCAAGGCACAAAAAAAGCGAACCCGAGAAAGGGTTCGCTTTTCATTTGCATGGTGTCGGAGGCGGGATTTGAACCCGCACACCCGTATAAGTGGGCACTAGCACCTCAAGCTAGCGTGTCTGCCGTTCCACCACTCCGACGAATTGTTTCGTCTGCGTCAGACGCAACATTGAATATATTAACAGACTCACAGAATCGCGCAAGGGGTAATTTCAACTTTTTCGGACTTTCTTTCCGAAGCGCCTCCTCAAACCCCCGCACGCCTGCGCCGTGAGCGATTACTTCTCGGGTTTGCCCTGCTCAGCAGCCTTCAAGCTTTCCTTCCATGCCTTGAGATTGGTGCCGTAGCGCATCTGGATGAGCTCCAAGACGAAGGCGAACACCATGGCGAAGTACACCATGAGCTTCTCCATATGCATATCGAGCACCTCGATGCCGGAACTGATTCCGAGCGAATCGAGGAAGAGCAGCACGCCGATGACGCTGATGAAGCACAGCGCGAGGATCTTCATCTCGGCATGGCTGTTGATGAAGTCGGAAATCGGGTCTATGAAGACCATCATCATAATGACCGCGATGACGACCGCCAGGATCATGATGATGAGGTAGTTCGCAAGGCCAACCGCCGTGATGACCGAGTCGATGGAGAACACGACGTCCATCACCATGATGGTGGCGATTGCCTGCACGAGCCCGATCTGATGAAGCGCCTTGTGCTCGTCGGACTGCGCGGCCTTCTCCTCGGTGAGCGCGAGGACGTCGCGAAGCTCCGCGATGCCCTTATAGATAAGGTACGCACCGCCGAGCAAAAGCACGACGTCGCGAACGGAGAAGCCGTGCGCGAAGAAGCCGAGGTCGATGGTGAAGAGCGGCGTCGTCATATGGACGAGAAAGCTCGCGAAGCACAAGAAGATGCAGCGCGACACCATAGCGCCCGCCAAGCCGAGCTTGCGGCCGATGTGCTGCTTCTCCTTCGGCAGCCGGTTCGTGGTAAGCGAGATGAACACGATGTTGTCCACACCGAGCACGATCTCAAGGAAAATGAGCGTGACCAGGCTGATCCACGCTTCCGGGCTCGTAAAGATCGATAGGTCCACTGTCGTCCCCCTGTCATAGTCGCGGCATTCGACCCCGGGGGCAGCGTGCGCGCATGCATAAAAAAAGACTCATGGTGCAACGGCATGCCGCTGCACCATGAGTCTCGTTATTTCAGACACGCCAGACCTCGATCCAGGCCATGATGTTGAACGTGCCACGCGTAATCGCGCCAACTACTCCCCCACGGGCACGGGAATCGTACCATGGGGCCGCGATTTCCCACAATGCTATAATCGGCGAAACACACAAACCGTACAGGAGCGAACCTATGTCACTCGTCAACGACGAAACGATCCGTAAGCCCCACGAACCGGAATATTCCGACGTCGAGGGAGCGGTGAAATACATGGACGGGTCGGGGCTTTCCCGCCCGTTCGACCTTCCGCGGACCTCTTACAAGATAGTGGGGGCGTTGCTCATCGTCGCGGCGATCATCGGCGTGTTCATGCTGGCGAAGTACTTCGACGGCATCATCGGCGCGCCGGCGCGCGCGGAGCAGGCAGTCCAGCAGAACATCGCGCGCGACGTGAGCTACGACATGCCGAACCTCGCGTCGCTCATGGAAAGCGACGACGCGACGATCAAGCAGGGCTTCGCCGATGCCGGCTACACGACGTACGAGACGACGAAGGACGGGCAGTACCCCGATGGCGGCTTCGAGCTCGTGAAACTCCCCGCCGACGTGAGCCTCGTCGATGCCGGGGCGATGTACGCATCGGGAATCTCGAGCCTGTCCGCAAGCGACGCCTCGAAGCTGCTCAAAGGGTCGTGGTCGCTCACGGTGAACCGCACAGGCACGACCGACATGCGCCTCAAGTTCGCCGACTTCTCGTCGGGAAGCGTCGATGGCGCGATCAGCGCCGCCATGGAGGCGGAGGGGCTCACCGAGGCCGCGATCGTCGACGCCGGCACCGATGACGCCGGCAACACCTACAAGTCGGGCACCGTCAGCGCGAACGGCAACACCTACACCTGGCGCGTCTCGGCCATTCCCCTGTCGAGCGTCTACAAGATCAAGGGACTGCCCGATACCGCAGTCTACGTCGGCGTGCGCATGACGAAGTAGATTGCGCTGCTGACCAGGTATTCTTCCGCCGCCTCTCCTTGCAGTCGAAAAAATTTCGAAAAAAGATGAGAAAAGGGGTTGGCAAGAATTTCAGGTCTGCTATACTATCGTCTTGTTGACGCGCAAGAGCGCAAGGAAGTCAACAGGAACATGGGCGGTTAGCTCAGGGGGAGAGCACTACCTTGACACGGTAGGGGTCACAAGTTCAAATCTTGTATCGCCCACCATGAATCCTAAAGCCAGGTACATTTTGTACCTGGCTTTTTTGTTATATCGGATGCGGCCCCGCACTCAAGGCCCTCATCGCGAAAGGCGGCACATGAACCGATACGACGCGGTCTTTTTCGACATCGGCGGCACGCTGATTCACGCCTGCCCTGACGTTGCAAGCGCTTTCGTCGGCGCCGCCCGCAAGCGCGGACACGAAGTTTCGCTTCCGCAAGTCCTGCCGTACATGGACGAAATCGACGCCTATTACGAGGCGGAATACTTGCGCGACGGCGACTTCTGGTGCTCGCATGAGCGATCGCGCCAAATCTGGATCGACATGTACACGATGCTCGCGAATTTCATCGGACTCGAAGACGACGCCTCTGGGATTTCCAGCGACTTGTACCAGGCGTACTTGCATGCGGACCACTGGGCGATCTACCCCGACGTCCTGAACGCCCTCAGAGCGCTCAAACGCGCCGGTGTGCGGCTCGGTGTCATATCGAACTGGGATGCATCGTTAGAGGGGCTCCTACGCGAGCTTATGCTGCTCCCCTACTTCGACGACGTGGTGGCCTCGGCCGCCATCGGCTATCGGAAGCCGGACCACGTCGTATTCGAGTTGGCGCTCGAGAGGATGGGCATCGAGGCCGCACGCGCCCTTCACGTGGGCGATTTGCCCGAGGCAGACGGGGACGGGGCGACCTCGGCGGGCATGCGCCCCGTCATCATCGACCGCACGGGGAAACACGCGACGTGTCCTTACCGTCGCGTCACTTCGCTGGAGGAGCTCGAAGGCATCGTCTGCGCGTAGGGGCTCATCGGTTCGAACCCCAACTGCTTGTAAAACAAAGCAACCTGGCCGATTGACCAGGTTGCTAGAATTTCTGGAGCGGACAACGGGGTTCATGCGGCGCGCTGCACGCACCGCCTGCCCCTCCCTCGCAAGCTCGGTCGGGCGAATTCCTAAAAACGTGCCACTGGCACGTTTTCTTGACGGAATTCCACCTCATCGGTTCGAACCCCAACTG
>CAKUGU010000010.1 GCA_934654815.1 uncultured Ellagibacter sp. | reverse complement strand
TGAGGTGGAATTCCGTTAAGAAAACGTGCCAGTGGCACGTTTTTAGGAATTCGCCCGACCGAGCTTGCGAGGGAGGGGTAGGCGGTCGCGAAGCGGCCGCATGAACCCCTTCCTCCTCCGCCAGTTAGAATCGAGCGAGCCTGCGAATAGCGGGCTCTTTTCGTGTTCAGGCCTATGCGTTCCTTGGCCGTTGCTTTCCAAGACCTTTCGAGTGGATTACACTTTACGAATCGAAGAAACCGCAAACGAAGGAGCGACCTTATGGCCGACCGTGTTGTTGAATCCGAATTGGACGAAGTTCCCGAAATCCCCGAAACGCTCGAAAGCGTGCTCATCTTCGCTCTCGACGAGGCGAAAGACAAAATGACCGATGGCGAGGATCTCGTTCCCTTCACGGCGCTCGTCGTGAAGGAGAACCTGTTCATCGAAACGCATCCGGGCGACTCTTCCGACGAATGCTATGCGCTCGCGAAGCACACCGTCGAAGGAGCGCGCGGCGCCGACGCCTACGCGTTCTGCTATGACGGCTACGTCGAAACCGACGACGGCACGAAAGACGTCGTCATCGCCGAGGGCGGCATTCCCGGCGCGGAAACCGGCTATGCCGTCGGGTACGTCTATGAGGTGGACGACGAGGGCAACTACTCCTTCGAAGACGAGGCGGCCTACATCGGCGAGGCTCCCAACTTCATGGCGGGCCTTAAGAGCGGCGTCGACTACGGTGAGGACGAGATCGACGAGAAGTACCTCGTCGACGACGTCGACGAAGACGGCGAGGAATAACCGACCTGCATCTCGCTGTTGAAATCGTGCGGCTTTTCGAGGGCCCGGCGTTGAAAGACGCCGGGCCCTCGTTTCTTCTCCGCGCCGTTTGAGGGCTCCTGCGCGGCTTTTCGTCCGCCCGCGAGATTGCCGCTCGCGGCCCTCGCGGCAATCCTAAGCGCGCTCTGCGCGGGAATCCCTCGTTACCCTGCCGATTGTCGAGCTCGGCACATGTGGGCGATATGTGTGGTTCGATCGGCAAGGCGACATGCGCTCTTCCCAAGAAGCGTATCCCAGGGTAATATAGACAGGCTATATCCTGCTCTGGGTGAAACTGCCTTCACCGGGCCCAGAGCCGTAAAGTCCAAAGGAGGTGAGCTGATGAAGGCTTACGAACTGCTGTTTTTTGTCGCCCCGACCATTTCCGACGAAGGCCGCGTTGCCGTCATGAAGCGAATCGAGACCACGATCGCTGAGTCTGAAGGCAAGGTCGACAACGTCGACGAGTGGGGCAAGCGTAAACTCGCTTACGAGATCAACGGTCTGACCGACGGTGACTACACCCTCGTCGACTTCCACGCTAATCCTCAGAGCGTTGCCGAGCTCGATCGCGTCCTGCGTATCAACGACGCTGTGGTCCGCCACATGATCGTGAAGCGCGAAGATCGCGACTAACAAGAGCTTAAGGGCGCATGCGCCCGGCACATGAGAAGAGGCAAAAGCAATGAGCATCAACAGAGTTATCATCAGCGGAAACTTGACTCGCGACCCCGAGCTTCGCAGCACGGCAAGCGGCTTTCCCGTTCTCGGTTTCGGCGTGGCGGTCAACGACCGTCGCAAGAACCAGCAAACCGGCGAGTGGGAAGACTACCCGAACTTCATCGATTGCACCATGTTCGGCGCCCGCGCCGAGTCTTTGAGCAGGTACCTGTCCAAGGGCACGAAGGTGGCGATCGAGGGCAAGCTGCGCTGGAGCCAGTGGGAACGCGATGGGCAGAAGCGCTCCAAGATCGAAGTGATCGTGGACGAGCTCGAGTTCATGTCGAGCCGCAACTCCTCTTCCGATGCCCAGTACTCGTCCGGCCAGAGCTACGGTCAGCAGGGTGGTTACCAATCTGCCCAGCAGAACAGCTACCAGCAGCCCGCAGCCGCGCCGACCATCAATGCCTCTTCCTCAGTCTATGATGAAGACATCCCGTTCTAAGGAATACTAAGTTGAAGAAAACGTCAGATTACGCGAAGCAGCCGCGTCGCAAGTTCTGCCAGTTCTGCAAGGAAGATGTCGAGTACATCGACTACAAGGACACGCAGATGCTGCGCAAGTATGTGACCGACCGCGGTAAGATCAAGCCGCGCCGCGTGACGGGTGCCTGCACCCAGCACCAGCGTGACATCGCGAACGCCGTGAAGCGCGCTCGCGAAATGGCCCTGATGCCCTACGCGGTTCCCGCCGTGAGCGGCCGTGGCGACCGCCGCAACCGCTAGGCGAAGGAGGTACCATGAAAGTCATTCTGCTTAAAGAACTGAGGGGCAGGGGCGGCGAAGGCGACGTCATCACCGTTGCCGACGGCTACGCCAACAACTACCTCCTGACCCAGGGCTACGCTATCAAGGCGACCCCCGGAAACCTCAAGCAGCTCGAGCAGCGCAAGAACAACATCGCCAAGCGCGAGGCTACCCGCCTTGCCGACGCTGAGGCTCTGCGCGCGAAGCTCGACGGCGCCACCATCAAGGTCCTCGCTAAGGTCGGCGAGGAAGGCGCGCTGTTCGGCTCCATCACGTCTTCGATCATCGCCGATGCGATCAAGGAGAACCTTGACGCGGAGATCGATCGTCGTCGCATCGAGCTCGGCAACCCGATCAAGGTTGCTGGCGAGCACACCGTCGCGATTTCCATCTACCGCGACATCAAGGCGACCGTCACCATCAACGTGGTGAGCGATCAGGCTCCCGAGGCCCCCGAGGCCGAAGAAGCCGCCGAGGCCGACGCTGAGGCTCCGGCTGCCGCCGAGGAAACGGAAGAGGCTGCTGAATAGCCCTTTCGCTTTCGCGGACGCACGAACGAAACCCCTTGCTCGTTTCGGGCAAGGGGTTTCTTGTTGTTTGGGGCAAGTCCCTTTCGGCGCGTGCCGCAGCAGGGTAAGATGAAGTGTGATAAACACGTTTGAAAAAGGATCCGCTTCCATGCCCGACAACCGCACCAACGCCTCTCGCAATGAAGACTTCGCGCCCAGCCCGGCGCACCAGAACAAAATGCTGCCGCAGAACATCGAAGCCGAGCAATCGGTTCTGGCAGCATGCCTCCTCAACCCCGAAGCGGTCGAGGAACTGGTGCTGAAGCTCAAGCCCGAGAACTTCTTCCGCCCGGCGCACCGCATCATCTTCGAGGCGATCTGCGACCTCAACATCCGTCGCATCCCCGTCGACCAGATCTCGCTCGCAGACACGCTCAACGCGAACGGCCAACTCGATGCCGTGGGCGGGAAGTCCTACATCGCCGACTTGGCCGAGAACACGTTCGCCCTGACCAACTGGCAAAACCACGCCGACATCGTGAAGCGGACCGCCATCCTGCGCGAGCTCATCTACGCGGCAGCCCAGATCAACGCGCTTGCCTACGACGCGCCCGACGACCTGAACGAAGTGGTCGAGACCGCCGAGAAAACGCTCTTCAACGTGACCGAGAAGCGCGTGTCCTCCACGTTCGCGCGCATGGACACGCTGCTCACCGATGCGTTCGAGGAGATCACCAAGCTCGCCGAGCAGAAAAGCCACATGGCGGGCGTGCCGACCGGCTTCAAGGACGTCGACGACCTGTTCCACGGCTTTCGCGCCGGCGACCTCGTCATCCTCGCCGCGCGCCCTGGCGTCGGCAAGACGTCGTTCGCCCTGAACCTCGCGGTAAACGCCGCGAAAGCCGGCACGTCGGTTGCGTTCTTCTCGCTGGAAATGTCGGCGGGCCAGCTTGTACAGCGTATCCTCTGCGCCGAGGCGCGCGTGAGCCTGTCGAAGATCCGCGGCGGCTTCATCGCCGAGGGCGACTGGGGCGCCATCGCCGACGCGTCGAACTCGCTTTCGAAGCTCGATCTGTACATCGACGACTCGCCGGGGCTTTCCATCCTCGAGGCGCGCGCGAAGGCGAGGCGAGAGCTTCGCCACGCGCAGGGCAACGGGCTCATCATCGTCGACTACCTGCAGCTCATGCAGCCCCCGCAAACGCGCCGCGACGGCAACCGCGCCGTCGAGGTCGGCGAGATCTCGCGCGGGCTCAAGGTACTCGCGAAGGAGATGGGCATGCCCGTCATCGCGCTCTCGCAGCTCTCGCGCGCGGTCGAGATGCGCGGCAAGAAGCGCCCGATGCTTTCCGACCTGCGCGAATCGGGCTCTATCGAGCAGGACGCCGACATCGTCATGTTCATCGACCGAAGCATGGACGAGATGGAGGCGGAAAGCGACGACCGTCCCGATCTGGGCACGGCCGAGCTCATCGTCGCCAAGCACCGCAACGGCCCGACGCGCGACATCCCGCTCGCGTTCAACGCCGAGTACACGCGCTTCATGGACCTCGTCGACGATTCGCGCGTCGGCGGCTACGCGTAAGGGAAGGGGAGTTCATGCACGACAAGATCACGTTCATGCACGCCGCCGACCTGCATATCGGCGCGCCGTTCCGCGGCCTTCGCGCGCTTTCGGAGGAATGGGCCTCGCGGCTTATCGAGGCGATCCCCGAGGCGTACGACCGCATGATCCAGGAGGCGATCGACCGAAACGTCGCCTTTGTCGTCATCGCGGGCGACATCTTCGATACGGCGCGACCTTCCTATGCCGATTACCTGCGGTTCTTCGACGGCATGCGCAAGCTCGAGGCTGCGGGTATCCCCGCCTACCTCTGCACGGGAAACCACGACCCCTACACCACGTGGCAGCGCGACTTCTTCGCCCTGCCGAGCAACGTCACCATGTTCTCGGCCGACAAGCCGAGCTTCGCCTTGTTCGAACGCGAGGGATTCCCCACCTGCGTGCTCGGGGGGCGCGGCTACTACAACCAAACCTGGCCCGATAACATGTCCATCGCGGCGGGGGTCACCCGTGCGGCGGCCGACTCGAGCCTCGGCGCGTACGCGATGGAGGCCCCCTTCGGCGTGGGCGTCCTGCACACCGGGCTCGACCTCGACCCGAACAAGGCGCCCGTCCCGCCGGCGAAGCTGCTCTCCGCCGGGTTCGACTACTGGGCGCTCGGGCATGTCCATATGCCGTACCTCCTTACCGAGGAAGACCCGCGTATCGCGTTTTCCGGCTGCATCCAGGGACGCGACATCAAGGAAACGGGCCCGCGCGGTGTGTTCCTCGTGACGCTCGAAGAAGGCGAGCGCAACCGGGTGGAGTTCGTTCCCACGGCGAGCGTGGTGTGGCAGCGCATGAAGGTCGACGTCACCGACTGCGCCAACCTGCCCGAAGTGTGCGACCAGGTGGTCCGCGAGCTTTTCCGCGTGAACGGCAGCGCGCGCTGCGAGGAGATGTGCACGCGCATCACGCTTGTCGGCGCGACGGCCCTGCATGAGGTGCTCGAGCGCCCGGGTGTCGTGGAGGACCTGCGCAAGCAGATAAACGATTCGTACCCTGAGTTCTTCTGCGACGCGCTCATCGACCGCACGCGCGCGCCCTACGACATCGCCGCGATGCGCCGCGAGGGCATGTTCCCGGCGGTGTTCCTCGGCGCCGCGGAATCGCTTCGCGAGAACGAGCCCGAGGCGGTCGCGTTTCTGCAGGAGGAATTCCTGAAGCGCAACGTCGCTTTGCCAAGCTCGCTCGCGCAGAACGTGCCCGCTCTCGCAAGCGAGGCGGAACGCCTGGTCATCGACTTGCTGTGTGGAGGAACCGAGAAATGAAGCCTTATCTCGAGCATATAAAGATGACGAGCTTCGGCGCGTTTTCCAACCGGGTGATCGGGCCGTTCGCGCCGGGGCTCAACGTGGTGTATGGCCCGAACGAGGCCGGCAAGACCACCACGGCCTCGTTCGTGCGCGGCGTGCTGTTCGGGTGGGAGGAAGCGCGCGGCTCGCGCAACACCTACAAGCCCGAGGCCGCCGAGCGCGCAGGCTCGCTTTTCTTCGCGGATGGGAACGGAGGGGAAGTCGAGCTTTCGCGCGCCCGCAACGCCGACGGCCTTAAAGGCCCCGCCGAGCTCGTCGACGACATCGACCGCGAGACGTTCTCGACGATGTTCTCGCTCACGAGCGACGAGCTGCGCCGCCTCCACAACACGACCGACGTGACGGCGCGCCTGCTCACGGCAGGCTCCGGCACGGGAACCTCTCCCGCGCACGCGCTTTCCGCCGTGCAGGGCAAGCTCGCCGAATGCACGTCGCGCGCGTCGGGCGCCGAGAACTCGCTGCTCAACCTGGGGCGCGAGCGCAACGCGCTCAAGGAACAGGTGTCGCAGGCGACGAAGGAGGCCGAGCAGCTGCGCCGCAAGGACCAGGAGTTCACCGAGCTTTCTCCCCAGCGCGACGAGCTTGCGAAGCGCCTGTCGAAGCTGAACGCGCGCATCGAGGAGCTCACGGCGTGTCGGGCGCGCCTTGAGAAGCTCGAGTCCGAACGCGACGAGCTGACCGAGTCGCGCGCGAGCCTCGCGGAAGAGGAAGCCCAGGCGGCGGCCAACGCGCGTAGGAGGAGAAAGTCCGCCCCGCGCGAGCTCATGAGCTTGACCGCGGCCGAGGATCGCGAGCTGCGCGACCGCATCGACTCGCTTTCCGAAGGCGAGAGCAAGCTTTCGCATGCGGCCGACCTGGCAAAGACGAACTACAGCAACTCGAACGCCGCCTACGAGGCGCGGCTCGAGGCGCCCGACGCGCGCGATGTGGAAACCCGAGCGCGCCGCCAGCGCACGACGCAGATCGGGCTGTCGGTGCTGCTGCCGCTGCTCTTCTTGTGCTGCGGGCTTCCGCTCACCATCCACGGCCGCGAGATATCGAGCCTGTCGTTCACGGCGCTCGGCCTCGGCCTTATCGCCATGTCCGTGATCCTCGCGGCGGGCGCCCTGTTCATGCTGCTGCGCCCGACTAAAGTGGACGAGGGCCGTAGCGCGAGCCTGCAAGGCGCCCAGTGGGTCATGCTGAAGGACCGCAAGAAGTACGAGTCATGCGTGGCCGATCAGGAGGCGTTCGGCGAAGAAGTGCGCGTCTACCTGGCTGAACACGGTTTGGGCGAGGCGGGTTCGTCTCTTCGTCGCGCGCGCACGCTGCTCGACGAGGCGAAAGACGCGCGCAGCGAGGTCGCGCTCTTGACGCAGCGCAGGCAGGCGGTTTCGGCGCGCCTGGCGCAGATCGACGAGAAGATCGCCCACAACGCCGAGCAGATCGACGCCCTCTACGCGCAGGCGCACCTTGCGGGCGAGCGCGCGACGCTTGCCGAGCTCGACGCGAAGATCGCGCGCAAAAGCGACCAGCGCGACGGCGTGATGGAAGCCTCCGAGAAGGTGAACCGCACCTACGGCGAGCTCAAACAGGAGCTTTCCGCTGCCCGCGGCGAGCACACGCTCGACGAGCTCAAGCTGCAGTATCAGCAGGTCCGCACGCGCTACGACGAGGCGGTGCAGAACCTCGCGCGCCTGCTTTTGGCCCGTCGCATGCTGGAAGCCGCCATCTCGGCCTGGGAAAGCAAGAGCCAGCCCGAGGTGTACGCGCGGGCGAGCAAGCTCATGTCGCTCATGACCGACGGCCGTTGGGTCCGCGTGTTCATGACGCCGGAAGGGCACCTTCGCGTGGCCGACACGGTGCGCAACGAACGCGACCCGATCCACCTGTCGCTCGGCACGTGCCAGCAGCTTTACTTGAGCTTGCGCATCGCGCTTCTGCTCGCCGCCGACAACGTAGGGCGCGTCACCCCCATCCTGGCTGACGACATCCTCGTGAACTTCGACTCGCGCCGGCGCCTCGGTGCGGCGCGCGCGCTCTTCGAGCTTTCGCAGGAACGCCAGGTCATCGTGTTCACCTGCCACGAAGAGGTCGTTTCCGTTCTACGCCAAGTTGATGACGCTGCCCGCGTCATCGAGCTCGCGTCATAGCTTTCACGTATAATGCAAGGGTTGCAAAACGATTGCCAACAGGCCTCGCCCTCGCGAGGCGGCGAAAGGATGAATGCTCATGCCCAGTACAGTTCTCGTCGGGGCCCAGTGGGGCGACGAAGGCAAGGGTAAGATCACCGACCTCATTGCGAGCGGCTACGACTACGTTGTGCGCTATCAGGGCGGCAACAACGCAGGTCACACCGTCATTCACGGCGACAAGAAGCTGGCGCTTCACCTTATGCCGTCGGGCGTCATGTACGAAAACGCCATTCCCGTCATCGGCAACGGCGTGGTCGTCGACCCGGGCGTGCTCGTGAAGGAAATGGCCATGCTCCAGGCCGAGGGCATCTCGTGCAAGAACCTGAAGATCAGCTGCGACGCGCACGTCATCATGCCGTGGCACAAGGATCTCGACGGCGCGGACGAGAAGAGCCTGGGCGATCACAAGATCGGCACCACCAAGCGCGGCATCGGCCCGTGCTACCAGGACAAAGTCGCCCGCAAGGGCATCCGCATCCAGGATCTGTTCGACGAGAAGATCTTCCGCTTGAAGGTCGAGACGGCGCTCAAGCAGAAGAACCCCGTGCTCAGCAAGATCTATGGGCTGCACACCTACACGGTCGAGGAAATCTGCGAGGAATACCTGCCCTACGCGCGCATCCTGAAGCCCTACATGGCTGAAACCGCGCACATGCTGAACGTTGCGCTGCGCGAAGGCAAGTCCATCCTGTTCGAAGGCGCGCAGGGCACCCTGCTCGACATCGACCACGGCACCTACCCCTACGTCACCTCCTCGTCGTGCTGCGCGGGCGGCGCGGCGACCGGCTCGGGTATCGGCCCGGTCAACATCGATCGCGTGCTCGGCATCGAGAAGGCCTACGTGACGCGCGTCGGCGGCGGCCCGTTCCCCACTGAGCAGCGTTTCCCCGAAGACGGCGGCGAAGGCGAAGAGGCCGAGATCGGCGAGAAGCTGTGCTCGGTCGGTCACGAGTTCGGTGTGACCACGGGCCGCAAGCGCCGTTGCGGTTGGTTCGACGCGGTGATCGCGCGCTACGCGGCCGACGTGAACGGCCTCACCGACGTCGCGCTCACCAAGCTCGACGTGCTTTCCGCGTTCGACACCATCAAGGTGTGCGTCGCCTACGAATGCGACGGCAAGCGCTACGATTACTTCCCCATGCAGCAGAGTGTGCTGTTCCACGCCAAGCCCATCTATGAGGAGCTTCCCGGCTGGAAGGGCGAGGACATCACGGCGTGCAAGTCCTTCGACGAGCTGCCCGAGAACGCGCAGAAGTACGTGGAACATCTGGAAGAGATCACCGGCGTGAAGATCTCCATCGTCGCGGTCGGCCCCGATCGCGACCAAACGATCATGCGTGGCTGGTAGGGTGGTTCCGCGGGCCTAACGGCCCGCGGAACGGGCCGACGCTGCGCGGGGTTCTGGCGGCGCGGATGCGTGCTCCAAAGATTTCTCGCGTACTTAAAAGTACGCGTCGAAATCTTTTCGCTCGCCCCGCATCCGCCAGAACCCCGCTCGCTGACGTTCCAGCGACCTGCGGGTTTGCGGGGGTCAACCTGCGAGTCGATACGGTTGACCGAGCGCGGGGGCGGTCTGCGGATTCGGCTTTCTTCACCTTCTTTTCTAACCTGGGAGAAAGGGTTTGTCGTGAACATTTTGGTACTTGGCAGCGGCGGGCGCGAGCATGCGATGGCGTGGGCGCTTTCCAAATCCCCTCGATGCGACGAGCTGTTCGTGGCCCCGGGCAACGGCGGCACGGCGGCGGTCGCGACCAACGTCTCGGACGTCGACATGATGGACGGTGCTTCCGTGCTCGACTTCGTGAAATCCCACGATATCGAGCTCGTGGCGATAGGCCCCGAGGCCCCGCTCGTCGCTGGCGTGGCCGACTACCTGCGCGATGCTGGTGTGGCCGTGTTCGGCCCCGACGCGGCGGGTGCCCTCCTCGAAGGGAGCAAGGCGCACAGCAAGGCGTTCATGGCCGAAAACGACATTCCCACGGCGAAATACGCCACCTTCGACGCATGCGAGCCCGCGCTCGCCTACGTGCGCGAGCAGGGTGCTCCCATCGTGGTGAAGGCCGACGGCCTGGCTGCGGGCAAGGGCGTCGTCGTCGCGGCGACGGTGGAAGAAGCTGAAGCGGCCGTCCGTGCGTGCTTCGAAGGCGCTTTCGGCGACGCCGGCAAGACGGTCCTCATCGAGGAGTGCATGACGGGCCCCGAATGCTCGCTGCTCGCGTTCGTCACGAACGGCAAGGCGTTCCCCATGGCCCCGGCGCAGGACCACAAGCGTGCTTTCGACGGCGATAAGGGACCGAACACCGGCGGCATGGGCGTGTATTCTCCCGTGCCCATCGTCACCGACGATGAGATGGCTTCCATGGTCGCCATCATGGATAAGGCTGCGGCCGCGACGGCTGCGAAAGGCGGCGCGCGCGATTACCGCGGCGTGCTCTACGGCGGTTTCATGCTGACGCCCGAAGGTCCCAAGATCGTCGAGTTCAACGTGCGCTTCGGCGACCCGGAAACCCAGGTCGTGCTGCCGCGCCTGAAGACCGACCTGGTCGACGTCATGTGCGCGGTCGCTTCCGGCGACGACGGCGCCATCGACCTTGCGTGGGCCGACGAGTGGGCGGTGTGCGTCGTTCTCGCGAGCGCGGGGTACCCGGGCAAGTACGAGAAGGGCAAGGTCATCACCGGCATCGAAGACGCCGAGGTACTCGAAGGCGTGTCGGTGTTCCATGCGGGCACCGCGCACAACGCTGCGGGCGAGCTCGTCACCGCCGGCGGGCGCGTGCTCAACGTGGTGGCGCTCGGCGCGACCTTCGACGAGGCGCGCAGCCGTGCGTATGCCGCATGCGATCTCATCGACTTCGAGGGCAAGCAGTTCCGCACCGACATCGGCGCGAAGGCCGCGCGCGGCCGTTCCGCTTGGGAATAGGCCGCCCCGTTCGCTTATTCGGGGTGGACGAAGGATCGGCGGTTCGCTAGCATGCGTGGCTGCGACGAATGCGAAAACTTGCAAGAATGAAGGAAATTATGCTTTCTGAACGTATGCTGAGCACCGTGGTTCGCCAGTGCTCGAACCAATATCTGAAACTCACTCCAACGACCGACACCCGCGTCGCGCCCCCGAAGCCCGGGCAGCGGTACATGCTCTACATGCATGTGCCGTTCTGCGAGCGTCTGTGCCCGTACTGCTCGTTCAACCGCTTCCCGTTCAAGGAGGAGCGCGCGAAACCGTACTTCGCGAACATGCGTAAAGAGATGATGATGCTCAAGGACATGGGCTACGACTTTGAGAGCGTCTACATCGGCGGAGGTACGCCGACCATCATGATCGACGAGCTGTGCGAGACGATCGATCTTGCGCGCGAGACGTTCTCGATCAAAGAGGTGTCGTCGGAAACCAACCCGAACCACCTCATCCCGAGCTACCTCGACAAGCTCAAAGGGCGCGTCGACCGCCTGTCGGTGGGCGTGCAGAGCTTCGACGACGGCCTGCTCAAGCAGATGGATCGCTACGACAAGTACGGCTGCGGCCAGGAAATCATGGAGCGCATCCAGGAAGCGAGCCCGTACTTCGTTTCCATGAACGCCGACATGATCTTCAACTTCCCCGCGCAAACCGAGGACATCCTCATCAACGACATCGAGCGCGTAGTGGAAAGCGGCGCGAGCCAGACGACGTTCTACCCGCTCATGGCGTCGCCGAGCGTGCAGAAGTCGCTCGCGCGAACCGTGGGCAAGGTCGATTACAAGCGCGAGCAGCGCTTCTACGAGATCATCTGCGACCTTCTGATCGGCGGCGACAAGCCGCTGTTTGAGAACGGCAGCGCCTGGACGTTCAACCGCCTGGGAACGGGTGCGGCGGGCGACGACGCGATGATCGACGAGTACGTGGTCGACTATGAGGAGTACCCCGCTATCGGGTCGGGTGGAATCACCTACCTCGGCGAGAACATGTACGTGAACACGTTCTCGGTCACGCAGTACAACGAGGCCATCGAAAGTGGCCGCATGTCCATCATGGGCAAGACCCATTTCGCGAAGCGCGACCGCATGCGCTACCGCTTTATGATGCAGCTGTTCGGCCTGCGTCTGGACAAGAAGCAGTTCAAGGAGGATTTCGGCTGCTCGGTCGAGCGGGGGCTTCCCGCGGAAATGGCCTTCATGACGGCGGCTGGGGCGTTCGCGACGAACAACGACGAGGAGATCACGCTTACCCCGAAAGGACGCTACCTCATGGTCGTCATGATGCGCCAGTTCTTCATCGGCGTGAACAACCTGCGCGATCAGGCCCGCGCCGCCCTTCCCGGCGACGAGAAAGAGCTTCTGTTCGGTTGCTAAGTTCCTGCGCAATCGCGTACAATGACGCTACCGAGGGCGTCCTGGCATTCCCAGGGCGCCCTTTTTCATTTGAGGAATGGTGCGCGGGGCCTGGGGTTTGGAGCTTGAGGCTTGGGACTGGAGATTCTCCGAGGCCGACGCGGTGAGGGGAGCGGCTTCCCCGGGCTGGCATGATGGGGGGGTGGCGTTCGTGGGATTCGACATGGCGGCCGGTGGCGCCGCCTCGCTGATCGGATGCGGGGCGCTTGTCCTGTTCGTGGTGCTGGTTGCCGTTGCGAGCGTTGTCGACTTCCGTGCGCGAAGGATCCCGAACGCGTGCGTTCTCGCTGCTGCCGTTTTGTGGGTTGCGGCCCGCATCGCTTTTGGCGTGTGCGCGGGGTCCGTGGCGGCCGCTTTCGCCGGCGCGATGACTCCATGGGGGTTGACTGCCTTCGACGGCGTCGTGGGCGCCGTCGTGCTCGGAGGAGGCGCGCTGATCGCCACGGTTGCCTTCGAGGCGCTTTCGGGGCGTGCGGCCATGGGCGGCGGGGACATCAAGCTGCTTGCCGTCGTGGGCTTGTCTCTCGGCTGGGAACGGGGGCTTATCTGTTTGTTCGCGGCGTGCGTCGTCGCGGTTGCGGTGAGTCTTGCGCGCCGGGTTGCGGGCTCGCCGGACGACGGGATGTTCCCCTTCGCCCCCGCTATTCTGGTGGGGGTTGTCGTGGCTCTGCTTCTCTAAGCGGCAGGCAGCGGCAAAAGTTTTCTCATGGGCTGAAAAAGGCTCTTGACGAGATGGGTGTCATTCCGTATACTAACGTCTTGCGTCTGCTCAAACAAACTGTGTTTGCGAAAACAGACGTCGAATCCGGTCAGGTAGCTCAGTTGGTAGAGCAGTGGACTGAAAATCCGCGTGCCGAGGGTTCAAGTCCCCCCCTGACCACCATGAATTCAAAAGCCCCGCTTTGGTGGGGCTTTTTTCATGCAACGACTTCAATAGAGTTACAGAATGGCTGAACCAAGCCTGAACCAAGCCTGAGCCAAGCCTGAACCAAGCCTGAACCAAGCCTGAACCAAGCCTGAACCAAGCCTGAACCAAGCCTGAACCAAGCCTGGATTTCTCTCCGCGCAGCAAAATACGCTCCGCATGTTCGAAAATTTCGATTTTTCGCGTACGACGGACCTCTGGGAGTACTTTTCATGCGTCGAAGCGCGACTGATACTCCAAAATAAAAAAATTACACCCCATATCATGTGATTATGGGGTGTAACTATCGTTTCAAAGGTACCTTGCGTGTTCTCCGCGCGAAAAATCGGAATTTTCGAACACGCCAGGCGCTTTTCGTTGTTTCGCGATCGAATCGGACCCGCTTAGCCGAGCGGATTGCCGCCTGTCGGGTCGGGGGTGTCGGCCGGCGCCTCTTCGGGATCGCTGCGAGAATCGGAATACACCATGTTCTCGGGGCGGAAGGGGTTCTCCTCGTCGGAAAGACCCTCGGGCGCCTTGTCGGCGCTTTCGACGGGAAGGTGCAGGATCGCGCGCAAGCTGTCCTCGTAGACGGAATCGACCAGGCGGGCGAACGCCTGGTACGCCTCGTCCTTGTACTCGACGAGCGGGTCGCGGTGTCCGTACGCGCGAAGCCCGATACCCGCCTTCACGCCTTCCATGTTGGTGAGGTGCGCGACCCAGTGCGTGTCCATGGTGCGCAGCATGATCTGCGTGCAGAGTTCCGCGAACAGCGGGTCTCCGACCGCTTCGCGCTTTTCGGCGAACGCGTCCATTAGATGCGTGCGAACGGCCTCGGCGAGCACGTCGGGGTCTTGGTCGGTCTCGACGGCGCTCGCGTCATAGCCTTCTTCGCCCGTCATCGATTCGACCCACGCGTCGACGGTGTCGTAATCCCAGTCCTCGGAGGGAATCTGCGCAGGGCAGTTCTCCTCGAGCAGCCTGTCGACCATGTCCTCGACGTATTCGCCCATGTTGTCGCAGACGCTCTTGCCGTCGAGGATGGCGTTGCGCTCGCCGTAGATCGCCTTGCGCTGAAGGTCCATGACGTCGTCGTACTCGAGCACGTTCTTGCGCGACCCGAAGTGCATCGACTCCACCTGCTGCTGCGCGGTGGTGATGACCTTCGAGACCAGCGGGTCTTCCAGCGGCGAGTCGTCGGGAATGCCCTTCTGCACCATCATCTCCGACACCTTGTGCAGGCGTTCCTTGCCGAACAGGCGCAGAAGGTCGTCCTCGAGCGACAGGTAGAAACGCGATTCGCCCGGGTCGCCCTGACGTCCTGCGCGGCCGCGCAGCTGGTTGTCGATGCGGCGCGCCTCGTGGCGCTCGGTGCCGATGACGCACAGACCGCCGAGCACGCGCACGGCGTAGCCTTCGCGGTCGGTGATGTACTTCGCCTCCGCGTCGGCGGCGTGGAGCTGCCATTCCTCGGCGGTCTCCTCGCTTTCGGCGCCGTACTTTTTGAGCGCGGCCTCGCGCAGCTTCTCGTAATTGCCGCCGAGTAGGATGTCGGTGCCGCGGCCGGCCATGTTGGTGGCGACGGTAACGGCACCCTGGCGGCCCGCTTCGGCGACGATCGCGGCCTCGCGCTCGTGTTCCTTGGCGTTGAGCACCTGGTGGTCGATGCCGCGCTCGTCGAGCAGCTTCGACAGACGTTCGGACGCCTTGACCGACGCGGTGCCCACGAGCACCGGCTGGCCCTTCGCATGACGGCGCTCGATCTCGTCGGCGACGGCGTTGAACTTGGCGTCGGCCGTGCGGTAGATGAGATCTCCCATGTCCTTGCGGATGACTGGCTTGTTCGTGGGGATGGGCACGACGGGCATGTGATAGATGTGGTTGAGTTCGCTGTCGGCCGTGAGCGCGGTGCCCGTCATGCCGGAGAGCTTCTTGTACAAGCGGAAGTAGTTCTGCAGCGTGACGGTCGCGATGGTGCGCGTTTCCGGTTTGATCTCGACATGTTCCTTCGCCTCGATGGCCTGGTGCAGACCCTCGGAGTAGCGGCGCCCTTCCATGATGCGGCCGGTGAAACTGTCGACGATCTTGACCTCGCCCTTGTCGACCACGTAGTCGTGGTCGAGCTTGAACAGGAACTGCGCCTTCAGCGCTTGGCGCAGGCGGTTCGCCGTGGCGCCTGTGAGGTCGGCGTACACTTCAGTGCCGAGCATCTTCTCGATCTTCGCGAGGCCGGCTTCGGTTTCGTACACGGTGCGGCGCTTCTCGTCGAGCACGATGTCCTCTTCGGGGTCGAGCTTGGCGGCGATTTCGGCGAAGTTGTTGCAGATCTCGGAGGGAGCGCCGGCGAGGCCGGAGATGATGAGCGGCGTGCGCGCTTCGTCGATGAGCACCGAGTCGGCCTCGTCGACCACGGCGAACGCATGCCCGCGCTGCACGCGGTCGGCCGGCGTGGACACCATGTTGTCGCGCAGGTAGTCGAAGCCGAACTCCGAGTTCGTGCCGTACGTGACCGCGGCCGCGTAGGCGGGTCGGCGGTCGGCGGGCTCCATGCCGTTCTGGATGAGCCCAACCTCCATGCCGAGCAGGTGATAGATCCGCCCGACCCATTCCGCGTCGCGCTTGGCCAGGTAGTCGTTCACCGTGACCACGTGCACCGGGTCGCCGGAAAGCGTGTTCAGGAAGCCGGCCGCGGTGGAGACGAGCGTCTTGCCTTCGCCCGTCTTCATCTCGGCGACGCAGCCGTCGTTCAAGGCCATGCCGCCGATGAGCTGCACGTCGTAGTGGCGTAGCCCCACGGTTCGCTTCGCTGCTTCACGCATGAGGGCGAACGACTCGGGCAGAAGCTTCTCGTTCGCTTCGCCCGCCGTCGCGCGTTCGCGCAGGTGGTCGGCGAGCGCGCGAAGCTCTTCGTCGGTCTTTTCGAGCAGCCCCGCTTCGAGCGCGTTGATTTTGTCGACCTTCTGGCGGTACTGGCGCAGGCGCTTCCCGTCGCCGAGCGAGAGCAGTTTAGATATGGGATTAGGCATGAAATGAGCCTCCTGGAGGAATTAAAGCTAGCGGTTTATTGTACCAGAAGGCGGCATGCGCGCCTCTCGCCTGCGCGGCAAGGTCATAGAAGGCACGCAATGAGGGAGGGCGGACCGTTTGGGGTTTGGGATACGAAATGGTGTGCAGGCGGGTCGGGCGCCTGTTGCCCTGGTCCTCGCGAGTGGGCGTACGGGGTTCTCGCGAGCTGGCGTGCGAGTCGCCCCTCTGTTTCCGGAGTGCTACTTTTCCCGGATGCGCGTCGCGATCGCCCAGACGAGAAACGCCGCCACGATGCAGCCTCCCGCGACTTGCAGGGCGTTTTCGGCGATGAGGAGGCTCGATGTTTCGCCGCCGCTGTTTTGCACGCTGTCCGCTGGGGAGTTTTCGGCGGATTCGTCTGCGTCGTCCGAAACCTCGCTTACCCGTTCGCAGTACACGAGCATGCGGCTCGGGCTTGGATGCACGCCGTAGGGGTGGCAGGTCAGGAGCGTTACGAGGTCGCGGCCTTCCTGCACCGTGCACGCGGCGGTGTCGCTCGGGTCGACCACGCGCACCTCGGCCACGCGGTAGTGCAGCGTCTCCCAGCGGTTCGTCACGTACACGTCGTCGCCGATGGAGAGGCTTTCGATATCGCGGAACATCGCGGCCGAATTCCAGCCTCGGTGCGCGGCGATGACGCAGTTGGAATCGGTTTCGCCGAGAGGAAGCGACGTGCCGGCGACCACGGCGGCGCCTTGCGCCATGTTCGCCTCGGTCGCGCCGAAGTACACGGGCAGCGTACACCCCATGGCGGGAATGTCGATCGTGGCGACAACGCTCTCGCCGTCGAGGCCCAGGTCATCATGCGCGGCGGTGGAAAACGGGTCGTTCACGGCGCCGGCCTCGCCTCGGCGTACTCGCTCGTTGTAGGCTGAAAGCCGCGCGCGTATGGCGGTCTCGGCGTCGTCCGCGTTCGCGCCCGCGGCGTCCCCTTCCCCGGCCGCGTCTTCCGTGTTTCCGCTTTCGAACGCGGCGATCGCGCGGTCCATCTGCCATTGCGTCACCGCGTTGGAAACAGGCCGCCAGAGCAGAAGCCCCAACCCGATAAGAAGCACGGCCACGGCAACGACCAGGGAAAACCTGCGGGTTTTAGCGCTTTTTGGCATGCCGACCCCTTTTTCGGGAGTGATTGCGGTCGCTGGGAAGGAGCCCGTTTCCGAACGGCTGCAAGATGCGTTTGCCCTCGTGGCCTTGTCCTCGTCCGCTCTGGTTCTGACCGCTCCCGCAGTCTCGCTCTCCCCGGCCTCGGTCGCCGTCGCATGCCTGCTTGCCTTCGCGACCTCGCTCGCGCCTCCGCTTTTTCCCGTGCGCGTGTTTGCCGGCGCTGCCGCGAACGCTCGCTGTGTTTCGTCGCCCTCGCGCCCGGCGCGCGCCCCACGTGACAAGCGCCCCTACGGCGACGATGCCGGCTCCAAGCCCCGCGCCCAAAAGCGCGTTCTTCGCGATTTCGGGGCTCGTGCGCTGATCGGCTGCGGAAAGCGCATCGCGCGAAAGCGAACCCGAGTCGTCGAGCCAGCCATCGGGCACGTCGCAGCGTGTGCCGCGCACGAGCAGACGATGCGAGTTCACGCCGTACGGCGTGCAGGTGACGAGCGTGATCAAATCCTCGTCCGGCACGACGGAAAGCTTGTCGGTCTCGTCGGGCAGAACGACGCTGATGTCGTCCACCCGGTAGGCGTGCACCTCGCCGAGCACCTCTATGAAGAAGTAGTCGCCCAGTTGCACCTGGTCAAGCGAGTCGAAGATCTTTGTGGACGGCAGGCCGGTGTGCCCCGCGAGCACGCTGTGGGTCGATGCCCCGCCGATCGGCAGCGCCGTGCCCGGCATATGTCCGACGCCCTTTTGCAGCACGTCGTCGTCGGTGGTGTGGTATATAGGCAGCTCGGCGCCGATGCAGGGGATGACGAGCGTCGCCATGACTCCGTCGCCGTTCACGTTGAGCGTGTCGAGATATTCCTGGTCGGAAAGCGTTTTCGCGCGCTCGTCGAACGGATCGGTGATAACGACGAGCCCTTGCGCCAGGCGCTCGTTATACGTTTCGGCGCGATCAAGCTCGTCTTGCAGGGCGTTCGGGTCCGTTTCTTCCAGGTGTTCGACGGCCGCTTGCTGCGAGGTTGCCACCTTGTCGCGTTCGGCCTGGGAAAGCACGTCGCTCACGCTGGGGTAGGCGAGAAGCGCTACGCCGACTATCAGCAAAAACACAGCCGCGGCAACAGAAGCCGCGCTCTTGCCGTTGCGCTTGGGCGTCCGGGCGTGTTTCGCGCGGGCGCTTTTCGAAGGCTTCCTACATTTTCCGGCCGCGTCGGTTTCGGAGGAAACGAGAGGGAAGGGGGCCTTGCGGTCCCCTTCCCTTAAAAAATTTCCGTATGTGCCTTCGCGGCGCGGCATGTCTTGCTTAGCGCTCCGAGTCGTTGCGACGGCGCGACATGACGATGAAGCCTGCGGCTCCCGCGATGAGCACCACGCCCGCGGCGGTCAGCGCCACGGTGCCCGCGCCGCCCGTGGTGGGAAGCAGACCCTGCTTGGCGTCTTCAACGCCATTGTCGCCGTTGTAGTAGTTGTAGTTAGCTTCCTCGGTGTCGGTGGTTGCCGGGTTGTCTCCGGTTGCGGTCGTGGAGGAAAGCTCGATATCGAAGTCGTTGACTTTCTGATAGCCTGCGGGAACCTTCGTCTCGGTGAGGGTGTAGGTGCCGGCTTTCAGGCCCGCGTACGACACGTAGCCGTTTGCGTCGGAGGTGAGGGTGATGGCTGCGCCGTCTTTCGTGAGCAGGTTGCCGCTTGCGTCCTTCACCTGGAATTCGGCTCCGGCAAGGGGCTGGTGGTTATCGCCGCCGACCTTCTTGAACACGAAGCCGTAGGTCTTGACGGTTGCGGGATCGTCTTCGGTGTTGACGGTGCCCTCCTCGTAGGGGTTCGGGTTGAACGTGGCGTGCGCGTTGTTGGCAACGGTGCCGTCTTTCTCGTCAACCGAGGTCACCGTGGCAGAGTATTCGATGGTATAGGCTTGTCCGGAAAGGGAAATCGGGCTGTTGAAGGTGATGGTGAACCCGCCGTTTTCGTTGGTGGCGAGGGTATATGCCTTGCCCGCACCGGCCTCGAGCGGGGCGCTGCCGGACTTCACGACGATTGTGCTCGTGTCGATAGTGAGTCCCGTCGCCGGCGTGTCGGTCACGCTGTAGGTGGCATGCGTGGCGTTGTCGGGATAGTTGGGAATGGTGCCGCTGATCTGGAACTTCACGGTATCGCCCACGCTTGCGGCATCGGTTGAATCGGCGGCGTTGTCTCCGTCGATGACCTTCTTGCCGAGCTTGACTTTGGACTTCTTGATTTCAGCGTTCACAGTGCGGGCGGAATAGCTCGTGCCGTTGCCCTCGGGGGATGCGTCGATGAGCACGTTCTGGTACATGACCGTTTTGCCGCTCGTGGAAGTGACGGTGACGAGGTAATAGCCACTGTCGAGCGTGAGCGTGGCTTGGCCGGTTTCGCCGGCCGTCCCCATAGCGCTTACTTTGGTGCCGGCAAGCGCAGCGCGGATGGCGTTGGCGGCTTCCGCAGCCTCGGTGCTATTGTCTTCGAATGCGCGAATCTCGTCGATCGTGTCATATGCCTCGGGCAGGCCTCCTGCCATATCGTATTTCACCTGGTTGTCGGTGGTATCGATATACGCATCGGCGATGCACCAAGCCGATACGGTATCGCCCGACTGCAAACCGGTGACGGTCGCAGTCGTATCGTCGACGTCGGTTTTGCTACCGCCTGTGGTCGCAGCCAGCGCGGGGCTCGCCATGCCCAGCACCAGCATGCTGCTCAGCGCCGCAGCGGCGATCTTCGATTTGCACGTGCCCGTGATCTTCATGTTCGATTCCTTTCTTTTTCGCGGGTAGGAGGATGTTTTGCGTTCAAACCGGATGGCCGGTTGGTACCGAGAGAGGGTGGATGCGCGTCGAAAGGCGGCGCGTCAGCGTTTTGCCGCGTGCCTGCCGCGACGCCGGGTGATTTGCCGCAGCCCCAGCAAAAGCGCGGCGGTGCCGGCCGCATAGGCGCAAAGCCCGCCCGCGCCGCCGGCTTCGGGAAGGCGCGGTAGCGATTCGTTGGTGACGGTGAGGTAGTAGTACGTTTCGCCCTCGTAGGTGAGCGTGTTCAAGCCGACCGCCTCACCTGCGGAATCGGTAACGGAAATGCCGCTTGAGCCCACGGTGAGGGTGTAGGGGAGGCGGGAACTTACCACATATCCCGCGACAACACGGCTTTCGGTGAGCGTGTAGGTGCCGTTGTCCAGGCTGCCGAAAACGGCGGCCGCGCTTTCGGTTTCGGCCGCGCCGTCTTTGACGACGGTTGCGCTTTGGGATTCCACGCTTGTCGCGGTGCCGCCTACAGGGGTCAGCGTGAAGGTGACGCCCGAAAGCGGGGTCCCGCTCGCGTCCTCTTTCAGCACCATGAACAGAAGCGAACGCGGGTCGGCAAGGGTGGCGGTGGCGCTTTCGGTTGCCATGGCGTTGGTGCTTTTGACACTCGATTGCATGAGGTCGGCGCTGTTCGTGGTCCAACAGAGCGAGGGCGACGAGAGCGAGGTCGACGGTCCCCAAGTGAGCGGGTTGCCAGTGGCGTCGGTGCTCTTGTAGCCCGCGGGCGCCTGCGCTTCGACGGCGCGGTAGGTGCCGTATTGCAGGTCCGTGAAGGCGACCTTGCCGGCGGCGTCGGATGTGGCGGTGATTAGGTTGCCGCTGGAGTCGGTAACGTCTTGCCAGGTGCCGCTTTCGTCTTGCTGCTGCAACTTGAATGTTGCGCTCGGCAAGGGATCGTTCGTCCCCTCGGCCACCTTGGTGAAGACGAGGTCGTAAAGCAGCCCCTTCACCTGCGGCACGGGGAAGTCGACGGTCGAAGCATTGTTGTAGGTGAGGGTCGCCTTCTTGTTGACGTCGCAGATGGCGCCACTTGCGGGCGAAGCGGTGCCGTTAGAGCTGGTCAGTCCTGTGCTTCGGGGGGGGGGTCAGCCTCACTTTGTAAACGAGCTCGGCGGCGTTACGGTACCACGTGGTGGTCTCGCTTCCCGAGGTGGAGGACTCGGTTTGGCAGGATGCTTTCACCGTGGGCGTCCACGTGAGCGTCCGTTTTGAGTTGTCATAAGAAGTGGCGCCGTCGGAGGTCACGGTTTCGACGTACTCGATGTCATCGCCCATGGTGTCGGCGACCTTGTTGAGCGCGGTTTTGACAGCTTCCTGGCGGATGAGGTTCCAGGCTTCGGGGGAGAGGACGACATCATTGGTGCTGCCCTTCGCTACGCTGGTTCCGAAAAGAACATAGTTGGAATCGTTGACTTTAAGATAAAACGTTACGTTGTTCGCTTTTGACCAGGAGATTGTAACGTTCTTCGCAACGGTGTTACCAGAGGGGTCGACCACGGTAAATGTGCCGCTGTTCTTGTATTTGTTTCCGGCAGCAACGCCAACATCCTTCGCGCCCCCCATGGACGTAACGACATCTCCGACTTTTTTGCCATGATCTTTGTTCGCCTCAGTAGCCTGATATTCTGCGCTCTCGAAGTAGTTCTTCAACGCGGCTTTGTAGTCGATCGACAGATACACGAGGAATTCGTTTTCGGTGCCGGTGGGCACGACGTTTTTCTGCACGGCTACGTTGCCGTCGGAGGTGGTCTTATTGCTCGTGCCGTTGCCCGTATACCCCTCGCTTACCACCTGCCAGGCGTTCTCGGCGTTTGCCGCCAAGGACGAAAGCCCCTGGCTATCGGCGATCGTCGTCGACGACGACGCCATGAGAGATATGTTGTCTGCGGAGGCGTCGCTTGCCGCTGTTTGCAGGGCGATTCCGTCGCTCGCATTTGCAGAGGTTTCGGAGACGCCGTTTACCGCTTGCGCTTCAGCTGCGTCGGTGGTTTCGGTTTCGTCGGCGGTTGCCAAGGAGGCGCCGTCTGCCCATTGCGCGGCGAAAGCTGCGGGCGCGCCGAAGCACAGACTTGCGACGAGCAGCAGCGAGAGTAAAACCTTCGCGCGTTTTTTCGGGGCGGACATTCATTACCTCCTGGGACGAAAACGGCCGCATCCTTCCTTTGTTTATGCGGCATTGAACGGGGCTATAGAAACGTGAGGATGACGTTGAATAGCCAGAATGGAATCGAAGTTTATGCAAGCTAACATCAGAGTCAAGACGTAAAGAGGGTGATTTCACAAAAAAGTTCGCTCTAGGTTACTAAAAATAATAATAGTCCCTTTTTAGGTACTGGATATCCGCTAATAGTATGGTAATGTTACTTACTTATAACTTGCCCATCGCGCCCGACGAAGATGGCTTTTCTGATTGCGGGGCGCGCCTGGGCGAACGCCTGGCCGCGTTTCGCGCCGAGGGCCAAAAGCGTGGTCGAGTACCCTTCTGCGTCGATCGACCGATCCGCGACGACGGTTACGCCCGCCACGTCGGTCTGTGCGGGCATGCCCGTTTCGGGCGTAAGGATATGATGGTAGAACCTGCCGCCAACCGTGCAGCAGCGCTCGTAGATGCCGCTCGTCACGGCCGACGCGTCGCGAAGCGGCATCGCCCCGACGAGCGCGCCTTTGTCGCGTGGGTCCTGGATGCCGATGTTCCAGGGAACGCCGTCGGGCTTTTCCCCGTGCGCGACCACGTTGCCGCCGAGGTTCACGATGAAGTCGGAAAGGCCGTGGGCTCGCATGATGCGTGTCAGCTCGTCGGCAATCCACCCCTTGGCGATTCCCCCGACGTCCACCGCGGCGAGCGGGTCGTCGAGCTGCGCGAACGCGCGCTCGCCGTTCCGCTGCACATGCAGGCCGCGCCAGTCCACATGCGCGAGCGCCTCGTCGAGTGCCGCTTGCGAAGGTACGATGCCGCGCCGCAGGTCCCACAGGCGCACGGCGGCGCCCATCGTGATGTCGAAGCGCCCGCAGCTATCGGCGCAGTAAAAGAGCGCGCGCGTAAGGAGGTCGGCCGTTTCGGGCGCGATTTCCACCGCCGCGTCGTGCGCTGCGTTCAACCGTGCGATGTCGGAATGGGGAAGCGTGCGCGAGAACAGGCGCTCGAAACGCCGCGATGCCGCACGCGCCTCGTCGAAGGCGGCGAGCGCGCGGCGTTCGTCGCCGAACGCCTGCAGCGTGACGATCGTGTTGAACGCGAGGAACCGCTGCCGCAGCATGCCCGCGTCGTCGGGACCGGCCGTTTCCAGGAAGTCTTCGTTCGGGATGGGGTCGAACGCCTGGTCTGCGGGATTCCCCATGGGCTACCTCGATCCTTTGTAGAAGGCGACGGCGATCTGCGTGCGGTTCTTCAGGTGCATCTTCGAAAGGATGGAGCTGATGTTGTTGCGCACGGTGCCCTCGCTCAGGTACGCCGTCGCGGCTATCTCACGGTTGTCGAGCCCTTCGGCGACGAGCCGCGCCACCTCGTATTCGCGCTCGGTCAAGCAGGCGAAGGCGGCGGGACGCGTGGCCACAGTGCCATTTTCGGTCGCATTGTTCTCGTGCGCCTCGTGCAGTTTTTGGACCTCGCTCGCGAGCTCCTTGTTCCTGCTTCGCAGCGATCGGGCCTGCAGCTCCATGGAATCGCGTGTGATGCGCGCGATCGTTTGCCGTGCGGCGGCGCGGGCCGTGCGCACGGAAAGCGCGCACGACGTGGCGAGCGAGCATGCGAGCACGCCGATGCTGAGAAGGGCGAGTTTCCCTTGTGCGACGCAGGAAACGAAGACGACCGCGGGCAATGCGCAGAGCGCGCGCGAGCGGTCGGCTGCGTGCGCCGCCCGGACAAGATCGTAGGCGACAAGCGGCGAGAACGCGGCCGCGGCGGGCGCGAAGCACGCGGCAACGCAGTACGCGCAGTGGGCGGCGAGGCTCCAAGGGCTCGGGGCGATCTCGCTTAAGAGAGCGCAACCCATCGCAGCGAGCATGGCCACGGCGAACGGGAGCATGCTTTCCGGGGCGGTCTGCCCCGACGCGGCGAATTCGCAGCCGGCGACCGCCAGGCAGCACGCTAAAACGATGGCCTTGTCGACGATTCTTTCCATGGCTGCATGGTACCAAACCCGCGCAAGCCCTTTCCCCTCGCGTGCCTCCCCGTTTGTTGCGGCGCTTGACGAACAGGGCCATTTTCCTGCGGAAACGCGAAGTCGTGACAAAAGTCACTACTTCGCGGGCGGCCTTTGGCTCACTATGGGCAACAAGAAAGGAACGCCGCTTGGGCGCATAAGGGAAGGAACCGCAATGGAAGACAAGACGGGCGTCGCCGAGGTGCGACGGCTCATAGTCGAAGTCGACAACCTGGTGAAGCGCTACGGCGACGTGCTCGCGCTCGACCATTTCAACCTGAGCATCGAGCAGGGCGAGGTGTTCGGGCTTCTGGGGCCGAACGGCTGCGGCAAGACCACGGCCATGAACTGCATCCTGCAGCTGCTCACCTACGACTCGGGGGAAATCCGCCTGTTCGGCGAGCCGATGGCGCCCGCGCGCTACGACCTGAAACGACGCATCGGGGTCATTCCCCAGCAGGTGGCCGTGTTCGACGAGCTTTCCGTGGCCGAGAACATCGACTGCTTCTGCGCGCTGTACGTGACCGACCGCGCCCGGCGTCGCGAGATGGTCGAGGACGCCATCGACTTCGTGGGGCTTGGCGACTACCGCAAGATGCGCCCGAAGAAGCTTTCGGGCGGCCTTCTGCGCAGGCTCAACATCGCGTGCGGCATCGCGCATAAGCCCGAGCTTATCTTCTTCGACGAGCCCACCGTCGCCGTCGACCCGCAAAGCCGCAACTCCATCTTGGACGGCATCCTGCGGCTGCGCGACGAGGGCGCCACGGTGGTCTACACAAGCCATTATATGGAAGAGGTCGAGCAGATCTGCTCCCGCATCATGATCATGGACGGTGGACGCATTCTGGCGCAAGGGACGAACGACCAGCTCAAACGCATGATTTCGGTGGGCGAGAAGATCGTGGTCGAGCTGCTTGGCGCCTCGGATTCCCGCGGGCGCGCGGCGGCGAGCACAGTGCGCGAGCTTCCCCACGTGCTTTCGTGTGAGTTCCGCGACGGGGAGCTTTCCATCGCGTGCGAGGCGAGCGAGCGCAACCTTATGGACGTGCTCGGGGCGCTTCGCGCGGCGCGGGTGCAGATGGGGCGCGTGTACTCCGACCCGCCGACGCTCAACGACGTGTTCCTCGAGATAACCGGCCGTGAGCTGCGTGATTAGGAGCGGACGATGAAGGCCTTGTTCTGTCATACCGTGCGGATGCTCGTGCGGCAACGCGACATCCTCATCTGGGTCGTGGCGTTCCCCCTCATCCTCGCGACGCTCTTCCACGTGATGTTCTCGCACTTCGACGAGTACTACCGCGCCGACCCGGTCGATTGCGTGGTGATCGCCGACGGCAACTACACCTCCGAGCGCGCCGTGTTCTTCCGCGAGATGATCGGCGAGCTTTCGAAGCCGGGCGACGATCAGCTGTTGAACGTGACCGAGGTGGAAAGCGCCGCCGAGGCGCAGGAAGCGGTCCTTTCGGGTGCGGCCGCGGCGTCGATATCGCTCGACGACGAGGCGCTGCCGTCTTTGCAGGTGTCTCCGCTCGCGACGAGCACACTCGACCAGACGGTGGTGCGCACCGTGTGCGACCGCTACCGGCAGATCTACGGCGAGATGAAGCAGTCGTACTTGAAGCGGGCCTCGGGCGATGCGACACCCGCGGCTGCCGCGGCCTCAGAAGATGTCTTCGGCGACGCCGCACTCGGTGGGCCCAGCGGTATCGCGCCTGATGAAAGCGGCATCGTCGCCTTTGCTCAAACCCCCGAGGCTGTGCGGGCCGCGGCAGCGTTCATGTCGGACGCGGTCAAGACCCAGCAGGTCGCTGTGCTGCGCACGGCGTCGAGCGGGACGGTGCGCTATTACTATGCGCTGCTGGGATTCGCCGCGGTCATGAGCATCACCGTCGCGATCACCGCCGTGTCGGCCGCTCGGGCGAACACGGCGGCCGTCGGTGCGCGCCGCCAGGTGTCGGCGACCTCCCCGGCCCGCCAGCTTCTCGTATGCGTGGCTGCGAGTTTCGCTGTGTCGTTTGCCGCCTTGCTCTTGGTGTTCGCGTTCATGCTCTTGGCGCTCGGCGTCGACTTCGGCGGCCGTGAAGGGCTCGCGGTCGTCGCACTCGCGGTTTGCGCGCTTATGGACACCGGACTCGGCGCGGTTGTTGGGGCTGTCCCGAAAATATCCCTTCCAGGGAAGATGGGCCTCGCCACGGGCCTCACCTGCCTCTGCTCGCTGTTCGCGGGGCTCTACGGCGAGCCTGCGATGCAGCTGGCCGACCAGATCGCGCAAAACGCGCCGTGGGCGTCGCTCGTGAACCCGGCGGTGCAGGCGGCGAAGGCGTTCTACGACCTTACCTACTACGATTCGCTCGAGCCGTTCTGCTCGACGCTTGCGGTGCTCGCCGTCATGGCGGCCGTCTCTTTCGCGGCCGCCGCCGTGCTCATGAGGAGGCAGAGCTATGAACGTCTTTAGACTCGCCCTGAAGGTGGCGGCGCGGCATTGGCGGTACCTGCTCATCTACCTCGTCGCGTTCGGGGGCATGGCGCTTGTCGGGTCGGGGGCTGTCCAAGCCGCGGCGTCCGACGAATTCCACGAGGACATGCCGAAGGTGGCGGTGATCGACCGCGACGGCAGCGCGCTGTCCTCGGCGCTCGCCGACTTCGCGCTGCGCGACTCGGTTGCGGTCGAAGTGGAGGACAGCACCTTCGGTTTGCAGGACGCCGCGGCGAAAGACCTGGCCAGTTACGTGCTCATCATCCCCGAAGGGTTCGAGCGCGATATCGTCGCCGCCGCGCGCGAAGGCGGCGAACCCCCGGTGCTCGACACGGTGATCAGCTACCAAAGCGCTCGGGGCTCGCTTGCGAACCAGCGCGTCGAGTCGTACGTTCAGGCGTTCTACGGGTTCGCTGCGACCGACCCTGCAGCCGACGCGAGGGAAATCGCCGATGCGGCCGACCAGGCGTGCGAAGGGGAGACCCCGGTCGATTTCGTGCCGGTGCGGTCGAAGGGTATCCCGGGGTCGTACCTGAACTTCGCGGCCTTCTCGTCGTACGGGCTTTTCGCTGCGGTCGCCATCTTCATCGCGGTCGGCTTGGCGTCGCTCAAAGACTCCGAGATTCGCCGCCGCCTTGCGGCGGGGCCGGTGCCGAGTTCCCGTTACGGCGTTCAGGTGTTCGCGGCATGCGTGACGTTCTCCCTGTTCATATGGGCCGTTTTGGCGGGTTTGGGGCTTCTCGCGATCAATCCGCTCGCCGAAGGCGCGTCGGCCGAGGGCGTCGCGGTGGTGCTTGCGGCGCAGCTTTCGTTCGCGCTTGTGGGGTGCGCGGCAGGGTTTCTGCTGTGGCAGATCGGCGTCAGTGAGACGATGGCCAACGGCGTGGGGAACATCGCCGGCTTGATATGTAGCTTCTTCAGCGGCGCGTGGATCCCGCTCTCGGTCATGGGGGAGGGAGTGCGCGAGGCGGCGGCGTTCACCCCGTTCTACTGGGCGACCGACGCGATGACGCTCGTCGCCGAGGCCCCCGACATCACCTGGGGCATTATGGGCCAGGCTGCGGGAGAAGTGGGCGTTACGCTTCTGTGGGCGGTCGTCGTCGCGGCTCTCGCCGTGGCCCTGGGGCGCATCCGTCTGCGCGAGAGCGGGGAGTGAGCGGGCGCGTTGTGTGCGGGGGTGCTTTGCGGTTGCTGCCCGTTCGCGCCCCTTGCATGGAGGGGACGCTTGAGGCCGCTCCCCTTCCCCTCGCGCTCGCCGTGCGCGGGTTTCGCCTCGCACGCTTCCCAAGGCAGGGCAGCGAAACGGTGAAGCCCGCCCGCTGATTTGTTGCGCAGGCGAGGCGCTTCCTCGCCCCCTGAGCGGGGAACATGCGCTAGACTGTTGCCCTATGAAGACGGGGCAATTCAAACAGACGAGGGTGCGGAAAATGACCGCAGACGAGCTGGCCGAAATCGACCAGGCGGGCAACCCTGCGCTCAGCATGCTTTCGCGCTGGGCCAACAAGAAGATGCAGTGCGCGCACTGCAAGCGATGCACGCTCCGCTGCGAGGTGCTGAAGGAACCCGGCCTCGACGTCGGCATGGTCGAGGAAGCGTACGACCGCATGATGGCCGTTCCCGCCGATGAGCGCCCGGCCGCCGTGGTCGAGCTCATGCAGTCGAACTTCGACATGTACCACGCGTTGCGCCGATGCTGCTTCTGCGGCTATTGCACCGCGGATTGCGCGGTTCACATGCTCGCTCCCGACCGCATGCGCGACTGGCGCGAGCTCTTCATGCAGGCGGGGCTCTACCAGCCCGAAAAGCTCACGATGGTCGACAACGAGTGGCACATCTTCAGCGCTTACCGTGCCATCTTCGGCATCGGCTATCCCGAAATCGTCCAGCTGCGCGACGCCGCGGCGTACGAACCGGGCACGTTCGACACCGTGTTCTTCCCGGGCTGCTCGCTCGTGAGTTACGCTCCCGACCTGACGCGCCGCGTGGGCGAATGGCTCACCGCGGCAGGCTTCAAGTGGTGCATGTCCGACGATTGCTGCGGCAGCCCTCTTATGAGCGCGGGCCTGTTCGATCGTGCGGCGGCGCATCGCCAGAAGATATTCGACCAGATCAAAGCCGCGGGAATCACGCGCATGGTAACCGTTTGCCCTGGTTGCGGTGAGGAGTTCGCCGAGCTCATGGCGAACGACATCGACATCATCCCCTTGCCGGAGCTTATCCTGGAGCGCGGCCGCGAGATGGAGGCCGAGGCGGGGATCGCGCAGCGCGCGGACGGCATGCCCGAGGACGCGGCGGCGGCAGCTGCGGCGGCGGGGCTTTCCCCTGCGGCGCCGGGTTCGGTCGTCGTGTTCGACTCGTGCCACGACCGGCACGACGGGCGCCACGGCCGCGCGATTCGCGGCGTGTTCCGTCGCTACATGCCGCAGGTCGAGATTCTCGAGATGGATGAGCACCGCAAGCAGACGCTGTGCTGCGGCGCGGGCGGCGCGGTTGCCGGCTACGACCCCGAAATCACCGAGCGCCGTGTGTGGCGCGTTATCGATGAAGCGCGCCTGACGAAGGCCGAAACGCTCGTGACCATGTGCCCCACCTGCACCTACACCATCGCCCAGGCGAATCTGGGGGCAGAAGCCGGGCGCGGCATCGACTCCCATAACTATCTGGAGTTGTTCTTCGGGCGGACGATCGACTGGGCCCAGGTGTTCGACCAGCTCGGCTCCATGTGGACGGGCGAATACGGCCCCTGGCTGAACGCGACGTTTTTCTCGTAGAGCGCAACGGGCGTCCGTGCCCCTCCTTGCTCCTTGAATCTAACGGAGCAATACGAAACAAAATGAGAAGCGAAATGGGTGGCTGCATGAATGAATAGACAAGGCACTTCCCCGAAAAGGAGGCGCTGGTGCACAGGTTCCAGGACGTTTTCCGCGGAAATGTCCCTAATTATCCTCTATTCGAAATATATTCTTGCATATAAATAAATAGAGAGGTATTCTTCAAACCGTTCCAAATATTTCTCCTCACTCCACTCGTCCGAGAGAAAGGCCGCCTCCCCCGCGGTCTTTCTCTCGTTTCGGGGGCCGGACGTTTTCGGCTCGCAAACTAGAATGCGGCCTGAAAAACGAGGGCTACCCCAGCTTGGGAATCTTCTTGAATAACGCCCAAGCGCGCTGCTTGTCTTCGGAAGTGCTGAGCATCCCCTCCAAATCACGGAAAGCAATCGCGTCGCGACCGAACAGTCTACATGCGCAGCCAGGCGCGACATCGGCGCGATACGCATGCGAAAGCGCCGCGGCGGCCGGTGCGTCGGTTGCAACGACGGCAAGAGGGTCCAATCCCTCTATCAGGGAAAACAAGTCCTGGTCGGAAAGGACGACGTCGTCGACGGAAAGCACGACGAACGTCGAACCCTTCCCGTATCCGAACGCCGCCATCGAGCTTTCGGCTGCGTTATGTGCAGCCTCGCCCAGAGGGCGCGAACTCACCACGCAAGCAAGCGTCGAGCCGTTTTCGCTCACGTAATCGGAGTAGAGATCGAGCACGGTTTGCCCGTTCGCACCGTAAATATTACTTTTTGTGAATTCTTTCACACCGTTTCCGCATCGCCGTTTCGCTTGAGCTTTCCCAGGTTCATAATAGCAAGAAAGCCGGCGCATGAGCGTTTGGCTGCAACGTAACGCTTTCGCATAAGGAGCGAATCATGTGCACCAATGGAGTGAATACCGGTCAGTTCGGCCAGATGATCGACCAGATCGATGACCATATCAAGCTTGAGCGCCGCTGGGCCCACACCCTTGCCCATCAGGCGGGCGACGCAGGGTTCGAGCTCACCTCGAAGAAGCTGCACGAGGTCCAGGCGCTGCTCGACGACGTGCGCGCCATGCTCGACGAAACCAAGGACGCGCTCGAGGACGACGCCGAGAACGCCCCCGGCGTGACGGTGAACCTCGTTTAGGTCTGCATCGATGAGCAATGATCTCATGCGCTTCTCGGTGGCCATGCCCGAGGAGCTTCTCATGCGTTTCGACCAGCTCGTCGCGCGCCGCGGACTCGCGAAGAACCGAAGCGAAGTGGTCCGTGACCTGGTGCGCGACGCGCTCGTCGAGGACGAATGCGCCACGCCTGGCACCGAAGTCATGGGCACGTTGACGATCGTGTTCGACCATCATGCATCCGACCTGCAGGAAAAGCTGCACAACATCCAGCACGATTACTTCGAGTTCATCATCTCGACGCTGCACGTGCACCTCGACCACCATCATTGCCTGGAAGTCGTGGTGCTGCGCGGCGAGACGGGCCTCGTGCAGACTATCGCCAACCTCATCTTGGGCACGAAGGGCGTGAAGAACGGCCGCCTGGTCGTCACCACGGTCGATGAGAATTTGTAGGTTGCACCGACGCTTGTCCGATGGGTGCCGATGGCCCTCGTGTGCTTCTCGGGCAGAACGCCCTTGCGGTTCATGGTGAACCGCAAGGGCGTTTCTTGTTGGTAGGCAAACCGTCGTTGCCTGCCACTCTGGTTGCCCAAGCGGCTCCGGCCTCGGTTTCGTTTGTCCGGTCGTTCGACGGCTGTTTGACGGTCAGGGCATTCGGTCCTGCCGGCTCCCGATTGCCCCCGGCGCCTTTCGGCTTTCGCCCTCGATGCTCTCTGGTTTTTGATCTCGCCAACCTCCGATGCCCCGACGCCTTTGGCGCCCCAACTACTCCATGAACTTCTTGGTGAGCCCCGATCGGGTTTGGGTTTCGGTTTTCCCGTAAAGCGACGCCAGGTGTTTCTGAACCATGCGAAGCGATATTCCCAGGTCGGAAGCGATTTGCTTCAGCGGGCGTTCGTCAGCTACCACCGCTTTCAGCACGTCGGTCTCGCGTGGGGTCAACCCGTAGCGTGAGGCGAAGGAGGAGACTCTCTCCTCTTCGGAAGGCGTGGGCGCGGGAACGGTGACCGGCGGGATATTCGTGGGCGCGGGCTTGGCGGCCTGCTCCGCGCTTGGGGAGGCGGCGCGAAGCTGTCCCGAAGCTGCGAAGCAAACCGCGATCAGCACGAACAGCGCAATCGCCGCAATCATGACGAGCGCGGTGTTGCCCGTTTGCACGAGCGCAAGCGATGCGCCCGAAAGCAAGCAAGCGCCGAGGTTGTTCGCGGCGCGTCCCATGCCTGCCCACACTTCGGGCACGCGCATCTGCGGCGCCAAAGAGAGGAATGCGGCGGTGAAGAACACCACGAAGAAGCCCGACCCCAGGTAAAACACGATGATCCCGAGCAAAGGACCGGCTCCTGCTTCCGTTGCCAGAAGCGAGCAGGTGGAAAGAAGCGCCACGCAGAACATGACGATGCCGCGATAGGCGCCCTCCTCCGCATCGAAGAGAAACCCTGCGGCAAGCCCGCTCGCGGCCAGGAAAAGGCGCGGCCATCCGCCCAGGTCGACAGTGCCTTCCGCGTTTGCCATGGTTGCGACGTTGTCGAGCGTGCTGAACAGGAACGACAAGCCGACGACAAGTGCGAGCGACCCGAGTGCGGCAGAAAGGCCCGCCGGTCTTTCTGTGACGCGCGGATGTTTGCCCGCTGCTTGAAACCCTTCGTTTCCTGCGTATGCGGCGGATACCGTGCCGGCTGCTGCCGGTTTGCCGAGGGCGCTTGCCCGTGCGGGCTCTTCGTCTCGAGCGCGGGTAGGCGCAAGCCGCTCTTCCCGCATAGCGACGAGAAGCGCGACGAGCGTGAGGCAGCCGACGCAGAGCACGGCAACTTCGAGTTCGCCTGCGGGGGCGATCTGGTTGTTCGCGAACTGCAGGGCGATGCCGAAGGCGTACCCCGAGCCAACGGTTCGCGAAAGCGCGCCATCGTTTCGAAGGGCGCGCGCAGCTGCCCAATGCGCCCCGCCGCCGAGTATCCCCAACAGGAAGAAGGTTGCAATGCCGATCGCCAACATGAGCGAAGCGGATGGCGCCACCGCTTCGCCGGCAAGACACGCGCAAACCGCGGCGGCTCCGACCAGCGCTGCCGCGGTTCGCGCTCGCGAAGGCAACGTACGCACGATAAGCGCATAAGCCAAGAAACCGAGGACGCTTGCGCCCAGCACGAGGTTTTGCGCGCCGACCACTTCGGCGGGGCCGACGAAGATGCCCATGCGCGTGTCGAAGAAGAACTCGCTTCCCAGGAACGCGAAGCTGAACACCGCTAAAACGGCGGCTGCTTCGATGCGGGAAGTTTTCTTTTCGGACATGGGCTCGAGCCTTTTTTCATGGAGAGAAATCGATTCGAAAATGATTGTACCAGCGTGTCTTGTGCGGTGGGTGATGCGGACGGCAGCTGGTTGAATTTCAAAATGCCTGTTCACGACTTTGTTTATCGCCTAGGTTCGCATATATGAACCTAGGCATAGGAACGTTCTTCCTGAAAATGATGAGATGGGATGGAGTCGACGACGCGATGCTGCCGAGCTGCAACGCGAGGAAAAGGAGGCCGCCATGGACGCAAGAGGCGAATGGGGAAGGCGGGCGTGCGCGGTTGCCCTGTCATGCGTTTTGTCTGTGGGGCTTGTGCCCGTGGCGGCGTTCGCCGAAATGGGCGCGAAGACGGACGGGTGCGCGACGGCCTCGGGCTCGATCGGCGCGCAAGCGAGTGGGGATGTCGCGGTATCGGCATCTCAGGGCGAGCGATCGGCGAGCGAGGGATCGATGGTGTCGGAAACGCAACCTGCAAATGAGGGCGTTCGGGCGCTGGAAGCGTCCGCGAATGGTTCCGCTTCCGAGGCGGCTTACGATGAAAGCGCCGGGTGCTGGGCCACGACCAAGGGCGTTACGGGCGTAAAGGTGCAGGGCGATTCCGGCTATGTCGAGGGAGCAACCACGCCCGCCCAGCTGTACTTCATTATCGAAGAGGAAACGAACGAAATCACCGTCACGGGAATCGATTCTGGCGCAACGGCGCTTGAAGTGCCGGCGACCATCGACGGCAATCCTGTGATCGAGATCGGGGGCTTTCGAGGCAAGAAGAACGTGCGGGCCGTGACGTTCGCCTCGGGCTCGCAGGCGGAAAGGCTGGGCAGCTACGCTTTCGCCGAGACCGCAATCGAGTCAATCGTGCTCCCTGACAGCTTGAGGGCGCTGGGCGGCAATGCATTCAGCGAATGCCACAACCTGCGCACCGTCGCCTGGCCGAACAACGCCGAGTTCGCCACCATTCCCGAGTACGCGTTTCAGGGATGCTCGTCGCTTTCGGACGACGTGGTGGCGACCCTTCCCGCCAGCGTGACCACGATCGGCCGCAGCGCGTTCGTGAATTGCTCGACCATGAACTACGGCGGTGGGCAGGAAGAGCCGTTCGCGGAAATCGTCATCCCCGACACGGTGAAGCGCATCGAGGCGGAGGCGTTCCGGGAATGCACCCATGTTCGCTCCGTCAGAATCGGCTCGGGCGTGGAATATATCGGTGACCAGGCGTTCTATCATCTGTCGAACGGCGGCGGCGGTGCGATACCGTCCCTCGAGGACGTGGAGATAATCATTCCCCGGAGCGTGCAGTCCATGGGCAGCGACGTCTTCAACAACGAGACGCTTGAAATGGTCGACGGCGTGGAGGTATGCAAACGCAATGCGCCCTGGTTGCGCGTGATGAACCCCGATTTCTCGTTCGAACCAGGAGGCTCGCTTGCGTTCGATGGCGCGTATTGCAAGAACCCCTTCTCCGTCGGCCAGACGATCGTCGCATACGCCAAGAACTCAAAGGGCGAGCCGTCGTGGATCAAGCGCTTCGCCGATTCGGTCGCGGGGCAGGAGGACGAGAAGAACCCCGGCAAGCCCGCTTACACCTTCCAGTGGATGGAAGAGCTGGTGAAGATTACGGGCAAGGTTCCCGTGGGCGCAACCGTGACGCTTCTGCAAAACGACAAGCGCACGTCGGTCGAGGTGGCGAGCGATGGGACGTTTTCGGTACAGGCGCTCACCAACGCGACGGCGACGGTGAGCATGTCGCTTGCCGGCTACTACGACAAGGCGATCACCCGTCAGGCGGCCGGCATGACCGGGGCCTGGGATATCGGCACGCTTTCCGAGAAGGACTTCGAGAAGGTTCCCGTCTCGCGCAACATGGCGGTGAACGTGATGGCGCAGACGAGCGTGAACGGCGCGGGCAGTCCCGTCTACGAGCCGCTGGCGCTCACCGACGACCTTAACCTCACGCTCGCGAAGGCCGACGGCACGCGGCTTTCCGAAGGCGAAAACGCCGACTACGTGCGGCAGGGCTGGGGATTCGTGCTGTCTGAGGAGCTGGCGGAGGCAAACGAGGAGCTGACGCTTGCCGTTAAGCCCGCCGCCTCCCTGAAGCTTGCCGGCGCCATCGTTTCCGCCGCGCCCGAAGCGGGCGCCTTCGATGTGAGGCTTTTGCAACTGGGAACCGCAACGGTGCAGGTGAAGAGCTCATTTGCGGGTGCGAGCACCGTCATGGCGTTCGATGCGCGGGGCAAGCTCGTGGCGAGTGGCGACACGGCGTTCATGGGATACGAATCCGACGGCACGACGCCCGTCATGAAGGCGAAGACGCCCCAGCTTGCGGCGGGCGACTATACCGTCGTCGCGGTGAACCAGGGCGGCGTCAGCTTGACGGTCCCGACGCTCGATGCGTTCAACCGCATGGGGCTTAAAGAGGGCGAACAGTACGCCAAAAAGGTTGTTGCCATTGAAAACGGTAAGGACAAGGAAGTCGTGCTGGATGCCCCTGCGTTCGACGTTTCCTCATGGCGAAAGCGCGTTGGCGTGGAAACGTGTGGCTTCATCGCGATGAGCGACGCGGCGGTCGAGGGCGGCGAAATGTTCCTGCGCGCAAGTTACGCGCTGGGCGAAGGCGTTAAAGCCGAAAAGCTCTCGCTCTCGCTTTCCGAAAGCGAGGCGAAAGACCCTCTTGCGAGCGTCGTGGTTCGCGGTGAATCGGAAGACTTGATCGAGAAGATCGACGGCACATTCTCCGACGGCGCCCTGGTTTTCGACCTGCCAGCCGACGAGGCAGGCGCATCGCGTACGGTTGATATCTGCTTTACGCCGCTTGTCAAGAAAGCATACAAGGTGAACGCGTCGCTTGCGTTGAAAGGCAGCGCCACGGTACCCCTGGGCACGGCAGCGTTCGACGTGGCGAGCGGCTACATCTCGCTCGACTCCGACGAGGCGGGATCTTCTGGCAACAAGGCGCTCGTATACGCGCCGTATGGTACGTGGGTTGCCCTGCGGGCGGGCGAGGGCAACGACGCCGCCGTCGTGGTTGGGCAAGCGGACGGGTTCGGCTACGCAACGTTCTCGTATGATCTGCCCGTCGGCGCGATCATGAACGAACGCGTGAAGCTTACGGCCGCGCTGTTGGGCGAGAACGGGGAAAAGCCGGGCGCGGAGGCCGCGCAGTCGGCGCTCGAAAACAATCCGTGCGACACCGCGTACGTGCGCTACGTTCCCCGTGCCACGGTGGACACCTTCAAAGTGACGAACCGCGGCGTCACGCAAACGCTCATCGAGAACGGCAAGGAAACGCGCAAGGGCCTCGTCACACGCCATCAGTTCGCGGACAAGCGCAACGCTTACTGGACGTTCGATTTGACGCTGAGCGTTGCCGGCGGCGTGAAAATGCAAGACGAGTTGTCGCTCATCGTGCTCTGCATGGGCGGGCAAACGGTGCAGGTTCCCCTGAAAAAGCGCGAGGAGGGCAAGGAAACCGTGCGCTTCACCGGGGAATACGTCGACGAGAGCTACCTGGCTATGGTGAAGAATTACGAGGATTCGGGGGAAACGGGGTTCATGGACCTCGGATCGTACGAGAACGTGTTCGTGCCGCAGACCTACGCGCTTTCGACCACGTCGCTCGGGCTTATGGTGGTCGACGCCAAGACCACGGCGGAGAAGGCGAAGGAGTCGGCCGATGCGAAGAACGCCGAGTTCAACACCGTTCTTGTTAAGGGGAGCAGCGAGCTTGCCACCGAGGCGAAGAGGATCGACGAGGAATTCGATGCGCTCATCGTCGGAATCGCTGAAGAAGCGGCCAAGGACGACGCAAGCATGTCGGCCGAAGAGCTGTCCGCCTCGATCAAGCAACAGGTCGGCAGTGCTGCGGACGTCATCGGCGACAAGGGTAACGCTGATGGCATCACCATCGACAAGATGATCTTCGAGAACGCCTACAGCCCCGATAGCGATTGGTACGCCGATTGGGCGGCGGCGGAAGCGGGCGCGACCGGCGAAGAAAAAGCAGCCATATCCAAGCTCAAGAACGCGGTTTCCCAAAACGACGCCGCGCTCAAGCGCTGCGAGGACGAGCTCGGCAAGATGATCGGCGTGGGGTCGCTTGACCAATACGCGTCGTGGATGGACGCGTTCACCGCGGCGCTTAAGAAAAACGCCGGCATCACCGTGAAACGCCAGAAGGTTAACCCGTCGAACTATATTGCGTTCGATGGCAAATCGGGCTTCAAAGCAACCGACGACAAGACAGTGAGCGGGTTCTCGGCATATATCGACGACGGTGAAGATAAGGACCCGATCTATCTCGAGGCCGATTTCGAGGACATCGCCGAAAGCGATCAGGAACTTTCCGTCGACGCGAACCGCATCGCCCTCGCCGCCAGCACCTACGAGAGCCTAACGCATATCGCGACGAACGAACGCAAGACGCTCACCGCGTTGGGCAAATGCGCTGGAAAAGACCAGTTCGCGGGCACGGTGTCGCGCACGATTCGCCGCATGAAGAGCATGGAGGTCGAAGCGCGCATGTGGAAGGTGTCGGTAAATCTGACCGACCCGATCAAAGCAGGCGCGGGTGTGCTCGACGCCGGCTTCTCTTGCTACGCCGCGAACGACGCCATCAACAACTACGCGGCGTCGTGGGAGGCGTACAACCAGCTCAAGGGCGATCTTGAGGGGCTTGAAATCCAGCGCGACTATCTTGCGAGGAAAAACCCGAAAACCGAAGACGACATGGCGTGCCTCAACGCCATGAACAAGGAACTCGACGCGGGCAAGCTCTTTCGCGACCTGCTCGAAGTGCAGGCGCACCACGACGAGGCGAATGCGAAGGTCGCTATCGTCCTTACGGGCGGCAGCGCCGCAGCAACGCTTGCGAGCGGCGGCACGGCGGGCGTGGCGATCATGACCTTGGGCTCGGTGAACGACGCGTCGTCGGTTACCGCGGGCACGCTGCGCGCCGAGAAGCTCAACGCCGCACAGGCCGATTACGAGTACGCGCAGGCGCTGCGCGAGCGGGCCTGTGAGGGCAAAATCGTGCTGCATCCAAGTGAGATGACCGACGAGGAACTTGCGGAACGCGCAGGTCATGGCGATGCGTGGGCGCAGAATGCGCTTGAGGCGCGCTACGCCAAGTACCGCTCGAACTGCGCGGTCGACCCGTCGGGTTTCGTGTACGAAGCGGTGGAATCGAACCTGGTCGAGGGTGCGACGGCCGAGATTTGGGTGGCAAATGACAAGAAGGGCGCGAATGCTAAGAAGTGGGATGCGGTCGATTACGGCCAGGAGAACCCGCTTCCCACCGACGCGAACGGCGTCTTCAACTGGGACGTTCCGACGGGGTGGTACCAGGTTTGCGTGACGAAGGAGGGGTACGCTGAGGCGAGGTCGGCCTGGCTGCCCGTCCCGCCGATTCAGCTCGGCATCAAACTCGGTCTCGTATCGACCGAAGCGCCAAAGGCGGTGCGCGCAAATGCCTACACCGACTGCGTCGAAGTGGAGTTCTCCCAGTACATGGATGCGAGCGAAGAGACTGTTGGCGCCCTCGCCGCGAAGGGCGAGGGCTTCCAGGATACTGCCTTCGAATGGCTCGACGTTGCCGATGGGGCCGACGGCAAGCGTCTTTCCAAGGTGCTGCGCATAAAACCAGCTGCGGCCCTTGATGCGGGATCGGCGGTATCGATCACGCTCTCCGGCGCGAGGAACTACGTGGGCAAAAGCCCCGAAAGCGGCTCGCTCGAGTTCGACAACCTCACTGTCGGCGTGCGCCCAGCAGAGCTGAAACTCAGCGTTGAACAGGCGATATCCGTCGGCGAAGGGGAGACGTCCCACATCGTCGCCTACGTGCGCGACGCAAATGGCAACGCGCTTTCGGGTGTGAGCGTGCGGGCGGTGCTCGACTCCTCCGAGATAGCCGCGCTCGCGGAACCCGCTACTGCGACGACCGACTCCGAGGGCAAGGCGACGTTCAACGTGCGGGGCGTGCTTGCAGGCTTGTCGGCGCTTACGATGACGGTCGGCAACACGACGCTTTCCAAGAACGTCGACGTGCGCGTCTGCACCGACCAGGTGCGCCCCGCGCGCCCTGTTGCCACGTTGGGCAGCATGACGCTCGATGCTTCGGTTCCGAAGGAAAACTACGTTACGGTGCCCTGGGGCACGCGCCTTGAGCTTGCCGCCGACGCGGGCGCGACCATCTACTACACCACGAACAACACCTGTCCTTGTCGCGATGAGGGACGCGTCATATATTCCGGGCCTATCACGCTGACGCAGAACGGCTATTACCGTATTGCGGCGTACAAGGCGGGACTGGAAGACGAATACTCCGAGCGCTTGAACGTCACGGTGACGGTGGAGGGCTCGGTTCCAAGCCCTGGTCCCTCTCCCGAGCCTAGCCCTGAGCCCACACCGGATACCCCAACGCCCGCGTTCGGCGACGTCGACGTGAACGCCTGGTATGCGCCTGCGGTTGCGCTCGTTGTCGAGCGAGGCCTTATACGCGGATATGACGGCACCGACGTGTTCGGCGTGGGTAAAACGCTCACGCGCGCCGAGCTTGCCGCGATCCTCTGGCGCTACGCCGATCCCGAAGCCGAAGCCACGTTCGTCGCGGAGGGCTCGAGAAACGAGACGGGCCTTCCCGACGTTGCGGGCAGCCAGTGGTATACCGGTGCGGTGAACTGGGCCGTTGCCACGGGCGTGATCAACGGCTATCAAGGGACGGACGGCACACGCTACGGTTTCGGGCCTGACGACCCGGTCACCTGCGAGCAGCTGTTGGTTATCCTGCGCAACTTGAAAGGTGGCGACGCGGATCTTTCCGCGCTCGACGCGATATCCGACGCTGCCGACGTTTCACCCTGGGCGCAGCTTGCCGTTGCCTGGGCGCTCGATGCGGGGCTCGTGCGCGGCTACGAGCGCGAGGATGGCTCGTGCGCCCTTGTTCCCGCCGAGCGCATCGCGCGCGAACGTGCGGCAACGGTGATCGCAAACGCCTTCGAGCGCGGCGTTTTGTAGGGAGGAACGAAAGAGCGGATGCTGCGCTTTCGGCGGCATCCGCTCTGCTGTCGCTGCCCGGAATGTTACCTCAATGGTCCCAGGATTACGTTTTGAGCGACGGCAAGGCGAAAAAGTGGTCACAAATCTGAGATATGCGTCTCAAGGAAGTGCAACTTGCGCCGATTTCCCTTTTGTCAAAAAGTTGACCTGGGCTTTTGTCATCGGTGCAGCGACTGTCGAGAGCAAAACGGGCGGTTCGACCCCTGCGAAGAGGTTTGTGAAGACGCATATCTCCAATCTGTGACCACTTTTTCGCTTTTGGGCGCTTCGCGGGGGCGCGGGTGCTTTGAAGTCCGTGAACCGGGGCGCCGCTCACGTGAGAGGCGCCCCGGTTCACAAAAGAGTCGCGCTATTTGCGCGGGAAGTACGGGCAGTCCTTCTTCAGACACTCGGCGTTGCGGGCGAAAAACTCGCAGGTCACCTTGTCGGGCAGCTCCATTTCCACGCTGTGAAGCTCCTTGGCATAGGCCGCGCCTTCCAGGATTGCCGTGAACCCGGTGCGCTTGCAGCAGCGCGGACCGCCCAAGTCGGCGAGTTTGCCAAGAATACGCGAGGTCAAACGCTGAGTTTGCGCCCAGGGGTCGCGCGTCATCGGGGTTGAGCCAGACACGATCGACCACCACTGCCCGGCGCTTGTGGCCGCGCCGCATGTTCCCCAGAACCCGCACGTGCCGCCCGGCACCAAAAGCGAGCGTTTGCGCAGCTCGGCAAGCCCTTTGTCAAGATCGATGTTGCCGCCGGCGTTCTTGTATGCCGCCATGAGGGAAGCGCCCACGAGCGTGTGATGCTCGGGTCCGTTGGGATAGATCGACTTGTCGCGCATTAGCTCCTGCGCGATTTCGATCGGGTTCTTCGACGTGGTTTTCGCGCAGAAGTCGAGTATGTGGTCGACGCCACCGGCCCGGTGGCATGCATCGCAAACGTAATGTCCGTCAACGCAAACGGAATGCCCCGTCTCCTTCTTGCTGCAAATCTGGCAGGTTACCTCCTGCGCCTCTTCGAAGTAGGTGAGTGGTTCCCCGCACACCAGGCAGACGCCTTTTCCTATCGACATATCGAGCCCTTCTCTCGTTTTCGCGCGGTTTGCGCCGTGCGTTTCCTCGTCAGACGAATCGTGAGGCCTCTCTCATCCTCTCGCGATCCGCATTATGCGCTTGCGGCGTCGAAGGCGCGGCAAGCGCGGGCGGTTAGCTCCATTTCACCGTCTTGCGAATGAGCAGACCGACCAAAAAGTCCAAAATCGTGACGACGATCCCGACCATGATAATGCCTGCGACGACATTGGTGTAGTTCGCGTAGTTGGTGTAGTTGATGACGAAGTACCCAAGCCCGCTCGTGGCACCGTACATCTCGGCCATGACCAGCATCAACATGGCGGTGGGGAGCTGCGTTTTGAGCCCGGTCGCAACGGTGGGGTACAGATACGGCAAAAGCACGCGGAAGATCATCGTTGGGGTGGAAAGCCCCATCATGCGCGCCGAGTCGAGGATGTGCTTGTCGATCGATTCCACGCGCAGGATCGTGTTCAGGAGTGTCGGCCAGAAAATGCCGAGGAAGATGACCATCACGGCTGCTGCCTTGAACGACGGCAGCAGCATGACGAGATACGGTGCGAACACGATGGCCGGCACCGGCGCGAGCACGTGCGCGATGGGGTACACCGCCTCGCGCACCTTCGGCATCCACCCGACGAACAGCCCGATGATCGTACCCGCGGCGACCGAGGTGACGAAGCCCTCTCCGAGAAGGATCATCGAGGACGCGACGTTCTCGAGTAGCTCGTCTGCGCGCGCGGGAAAGACCGCGAACACGTTCTCGGGGTTGGGGATGAGCACCGGATGGGTCAATTTCAGGTCGGTTGACACTACCTCCCATATGATGAGCAGGGCGAATACCACGATTGCGATGTGGCAGGTCGATCGTTTGCGTCCACCTGCGAAGTAACGCCACAAAAACAGCGCTTCGATGATGGCGGCCGCAACGTAGAAGGGAACGCTCGTTTTCGGATGCACCTTGCCGGGAACGGCGATGACCACGAGAAGCGCCGCGAACAGAACACTCGCCAGAACGAACGATATCGTGACGATTCGCCGGACGCCGCTTTCCTCGTCCTCGATCGTCCCTGGCGTCGTAGCGGAAGCAGACGGGCCCGAGTTTGAGGCTTGTTTCCTCCTAAGCGCCATTACCGGTCCTCCTTTCCCGTAGCGGTCGCGTCGAACAGCTCCATCACCTCGCGTTTCACATCGCGCAGACGATCGTCGAGCGCGATGGCCTCGGCGTTGTGCTCGCGATCCTTCGGCAGCTCGAACGTGCGTGCGATGCGGCGCGGCTCCATGAACACGATGCGGTCGGCAAGGATAAGCGCCTCGTCGATATCGTGCGTCACGAAGACGGCGGTTTTGCAGCAGCCGCTTTCGTTCCACAGCTGCAGCAGCAGCTCTTGCAGCTTGCCGCGGATAAGCGGGTCGAGCGCACCGAACGGCTCGTCGAGCAGCATCGTCGGCGCGTCGATGGCGAGCGCGCGGGCGATGGCCACGCGCTGACGCATGCCGCCCGAGAGCTGGAAAGGGTAGCGATCGGCGGCGTCTTCCATCCCTACCTGGGCAAGCAGATCGAGCGCTCGGGTACGGGCTTCTTCCTTGCCCACGCTTCTGTTCGTCTGGCGGATCGCGAACGCGACGTTTCTAAGCGCGGTCTGCCAGGGGAACAGCGAATAGCTCTGGAATACGATCGATCGGTCGGGGCCTGGGCCCGAAACCGGTGCGCCGTCGATGAGGATTTCGCCCGATGTGGGCGTCGATAACCCCGCGAGCAGGGACAATAGCGTTGATTTGCCGCAGCCTGAGTGCCCGACCAAGCACACGAACTCGCCGTCGGCGACGTCAAGGTCGATGGCATCGAGCGCCAAATACGATTCGTCGCCGTCGACGTATGAATAGCTCACGTTCTTGAATGAAATCGCCGGCATGGAGGATCCTCACGAAAAGAGACGGGAACGCGCATGCGCGCCCGCAAGGTTGCAGGCGCGCATGCGCAGGAAAGGGATGGCTGGTTAGATGCCGAGGGTGTTGTGCTTCTTGTATTCCTCGGCGAGCTTCTCGTAGAAGTCTTTGTTCTCGCCGCGCTCGATCAGCGCGTCGAGGGCGGCCTTGTAAATAGTCGAGTCCATGTGCTCGACGATGAGCTCCTTGTCCGTGTCGTCGATGTCGCCGTTGTCGACCATGTCGGAATAGAAGGCCTTCACGTCGTCGGTGTAGGGATCCATCTCGAACTTCATCGCGGCGACGTAATCGCCCTTGCCGTAGGTGATGTTCTCGATGTATTCCTCGGGCTGGCCGGAGTACTCGACGATGGTGGCGATGGTGCCCGCATGGTCGTTCTCGATGTCATAGAGCGCGCGCAGGTTCGCGATCTCGAACTTGATGAGCGCCGAGCGCTTTTCCTCGAAGGCTTTGCGGTTGGTCGACTGGCGGCAGCAGGGGAACTCCTTGCCGATGAGCTCGTTGGGGCGGAACGCCACGGCGCATTTGCCGCCCTGGGTGGCGACGTAGCCGTAGCCGCTGTTTACGAAGCACATGTCGACCTGGCCGTTTTCGACCGCGGCGACTTCGGCGGCCGAGCTTTCCAGCAAGACGAACTCGACGTCCTTGCCGTCTTCGATGCCGTTCTCGCGCAGCCAGCTCTTGAGCACCATGTGACCCGTTTCCATGCGGAAGCAGCCGATCTTCTTGCCCTTGAAGTCCTCGGGCTTCTTATAGGCGTCCTTGTTCTCGATGAGCGTGACGCATTCCGAGCCGTCGGCCACCGTGCCGCCGAAGATGACGAGGTCGTCGCCCTGCCCGATATAGGTGCACGACGGAATGGACCCGAAGGGCAGAACGTCGGCGGTGCCGTTGGAAAGCGCCGGCATGGCCTCGGGGAAACCGCCCGACACGGTTTGCGTGGCGACGTTGAGCTTCTCCTCTTCGTAATAGCCCTTTTTGAGGGCGAGGATGATCGCGGCGATCTTGGAGTCCTTGCCCAGAAGGACGATGTTCAAATCCTCGGTCTCGCTCGAAAGCGTGTTGTCGTACTTGCTCTCGGCGGTTTCGGCCTGCTTGTCGTCGGCTTTGGTTTCGGTCTTGCTTTCGGTCGAGCAGCCTGCCATGGCCGCCATTCCTGCGAATGCGGCGGTCGCGGCGGCGCCCTTCACGAACGTGCGGCGGGTAACGCGTTGGGTCATTTCGCCCTCCTAAGACGATGCGGAAAGAGCTCCTTAATCAAAACTTCTATAGATATAGCACAGAAACAACTAATCGCAACATGCGAATAAAGGTAATTGTCGTTTTTTCGCGATGAGATACTATGGATAACCAGGTAAAATACTAGCAATCAACTCGGAATTAATAAGAAAACTAAAGTATAGATGAATAGTATGATTTACGACTGGAAGCGCTTCTCGGCGTGGAGCTTTCGGCGCATCGCGCCGGGTGGGGCGAGGTGATACAAGGCCGACTATAAGACCATTGACAATAATTGCATATAAAAGGTATCGTTTCCGATAATGCCTAGCACGAGTCTAGGGACAACGAGAAAGGTAAGGGCATGAGCGATATTCGCGAACAGGTCAAGGAGTATTACAGCAAGATGTCCGTCGACAACGGCGGCGAAATGGTCACCCACACGTGCAGCTGCGGCACCGACAGCTTGCCTCAGTACATCAAGGACGTCCTGGCCGAGATCCCCGAGGAAATCACCTCGCGTTTCTACGGCTGCGGAAGCCCGCTGCCGCCGGCGCTTGAGGGCTGCACTGTGCTCGACCTGGGCTGCGGCACCGGCCGCGACGTGTACCTGGCGAGCAAGCTCGTCGGCCCGGAAGGCAAGGTCATCGGCGTCGACATGAACCCCGACCAGCTTGCGTTCGCCAAGAGCCATCAGGCCGAGATGGCTGCGAAGTTCTACGACAACGTCGAGTTCATCGAAAGCTACATCGAGGACCTTTCCGCCATTCCCGATGGGTCGGTCGACGTGGTCATCTCCAACTGCGTCATCAACCTGTCGCCCATGAAGGAGCAGGTCTTCAAGGAGATCTGGCGCGTCCTCAAGATCGGCGGCGAGCTGTACTTCGCCGACATCTTCGCCGACCGTCGCGTGCCGAAGGACATCAACGAGAACCCGGTGCTTCTGGGCGAATGCCTCGGCGGCGCCATGTACATCGAGGACTTCCGCCGCATGATGGCGCGCGTGGGCTGGGTCGACTTCCGCTACATGAGCTCGTCGGCGGCGACCATCGACAACCCCGAGGTCGAGGCGCTTATCGGCAACATCCAGTACAGCTCGCGCACCGTCCGCGCGTTCAAACTGCCCGACACGCAGGAGGACATCTGCGAGCAGTACGGCCAGACGGCCATCTACCGCGGCGGCATCGAGGGCTGCGAGAACTACTTCGACCTCGACGACCATCATCGCTTCTACAAGGACCTGCGCCTCGACGTGTGCGGCAATTCCTGCAGCTACGTGCAGGACACGCGCTTCGGCAAGTACTTCGAGATCTTCGGCGACCGCTCCATCCACTTCGGTCCCTACGAAGGTTGCGGCAACGCTCCCGCGGTCGACGGCGGTGGCTGCTGCGGCGGTGGCTGCTGCTAGCAGCTGGGCGTTCCCCACGCATATGAGCACGAAAAGGGCCTTCGGGCCCTTTTCTGTCGTATCGTGGGGCGAACTGAGGAATCGAATGCGTGTAGGCTGCTGTCGGCTCATTATTTTCCTACGGGCCCTTTTCTGCCAACAAAGGCGAATTTAGGGTCGAAGGGTTAGGGAGCGTCGTCTTGTTTGGAGATGTTTCACCCCGTTTGCGGAGAAAATGGGGTGAAATTGGCGACCGATACGGCTTCAGGGAAAGCAGCCCGACCCTAAATTCGATATTGTTGGCAGAAACAAGCCCTTTCGCGCATTAACCGCCCGACACGCCCGGTGCGTTTAATCCGCCTCTGCTGTTTGCTTGCCGCTTGGCGTGCGGGCCGCGCGAGGCTTTCCGCTCTGTCGTATCATGGGGGAAACGAACGATCGCTCGCGCGCGGGATGCGCGGCGGGCTGCAGGTTAGAGAGGATTCCCATGGACGACAAGGTGATGCTCGGTCACGGCAGCGGCGGCTCGATGATGAAGCGGATCATCGACGAGGTGTTCTTCGAGGCGTACGGCAGCGACGAGCTTCTGCAGGGCAACGACGCGGCGACGCTTCCCGCCCCGGCTCCTGGCGAGCGTCTCGCGTTCTCGACCGACAGCTTCGTCGTGACCCCGCACTTCTTCCCGGGCGGCAACATCGGGCACTTGGCCGTGTGCGGCACGGTGAACGACGTCGCCACGTCGGGCGCGCGCCCGCTCTACCTGAGTTGCGGTTTCATCCTCGAAGAGGGTTTCCCCATGGAAGACTTGAAGCGTATCTGCGCCACCATGGCCGAAACCGCGCGCGAGGCGGGGGTCCGCGTGGTCACCGGCGACACCAAGGTGGTGAACCGCGGCCACGGCGACGGCGTGTTCATCAACACCGCGGGCGTGGGCGCCATCCCCGAAGGCGTGAACCTGGGCGGCGAGAAGTGCAAGCCGGGCGACAAGGTGCTCGTGAGCGGCACCTTGGGCGACCACGGCATCACCATCATGAGCTGCCGCGAGGGGCTGAACTTCTCGGCCGACTTGGAAAGCGACGCCGCCCCGCTGAATCACCTGATCGCCGAGGTGCTCGAAGCCGCGCCGAACACGCGCTGCTTCCGCGACCCAACGCGCGGCGGGCTCGCGTCGACGCTCAACGAGTTCGCTTCTCAGGCCCAGGTCGACATCACGGTCGACGAGGACGCGGTTCCGGTGAAGGACGCTGTCCGCGGCGCCTGCGAGATGCTCGGCTACGATGTGCTCCAAGTCGCCAACGAGGGCAAGATGGTGTGCGTCGTCCCTGCTGACGAGGCCGATGCCGCTCTCGCCGCCATGCGCGCGAACAAGTACGGCGCAGACGCCGCCATCATCGGCGAAGTGGGGGAGATGCAGCCCGAGCGCGGGCCGAAGGTTTTCCTCCGCACCGCGTTCGGCGGCAAGCGCATCCTCGACATGCTCGTCGGCGAGCAGCTTCCGCGTATCTGCTAGCCTAATCGGCGCGAAGGTTACGGAGCGGTGCCAATTTGCGCCGTATCCTGAAAAACGGCCGTTTCCCCTTGCGTTTGCCCTCTGCAATGGTATCTTGCAGAGCAGACGTTTCGGAGCGTAGGCGGTACTACCGCGAGAGGGGCCCCGAAATTCTAAGAAACCTGACTTAGTTTCCAGACGAGAAGGAGTTTGACATGTCTCATCCCGTTATCGACGCCGACGAGTGCATCGGCTGCGGCATCTGCGTTGACGCGTGCCCCCAGGAGGTTCTCGAGGTCGTCAACGGCGTCGCCACGTCCGTGAACGACGACAACTGCGTTGCGTGCGGCGACTGCGTCGAGGAATGCCCGATGGGCGCCATCCCCGAGGTCGTCGAGGAATAACGCCTCGCTCATCGCGTCACCAGGAAACACGAAGGGCCCGCTCGTTTGAGCGGGCCCTTCTGCGTTCGGCGGGGTTTCGGGAGGAGGGCTATCCTCGTCCTGCGTTTCGCCTCCTACGAGATCATGTTCGCGAACAGCTCGTGGATGCGCAGGTCGCAGTCGAGCTCGGGGTGGAACGCCATCCCGAGCTGGTTGCCTTTGCGCACGGCGACGATGCGGTCGTCGACCGTGGCGAGCGCCTGCGCCCCGTCGCGAACCTCCGCGATGAAGGGCGCGCGGATGAACGTGAGGGGGACGTCCCCCTCGATTCCCTCGAACGGCGCGCTCGTGTGGAAGCTTCCCAGCTGACGGCCGTAGGCGTTGCGGCGCACGGTGACGGGGAGCGTGCCGATGGCGCCCGGCGCGCATGCGCCCACAGCCACGGGGGCCGTGGGGTCGCCGGCGGCCGGCACGCCTTCCTCGACCGTTTCCGCGAGCAAGATGAGCCCGGCGCACGTGCCCATCACGGGCATGCCGCCCTTGATGCGGCGGCGAAGCTCGTCGAGCATCCCGAGCTCGCGCAGAAGCTTCGCCTGGACGGTCGACTCGCCGCCCGGCAGCACGAGCGCGTCGAACGGGGCGGCGACGTCGGAACCCTGGCGCAGCTCGATGCACTCGCATCCGAGTTTCCGAAGCGCGCGCTCGTGCTCGACGAACGCCCCTTGAACGGCGAGAACCGCGACTTTCTTTCCCATTATTTGCCGCGTTCCGCCATGAGCAGGGCGATTTCCTGCTCGTTGATGCCGACCATGGCCTCGCCCAGATCTTCCGAGAGTTCGGCGATGAGCTTGGCGTCGGTGAAGTTCGCGACCGCCTTCACGATGGCCTGGGCGCGCTTGGCGGGGTTGCCCGACTTGAAGATACCCGACCCGACGAACACGCCTTCGGCGCCGAGCTGCATCATGAGAGCCGCGTCGGCTGGGGTGGCCACACCGCCGGCGGCGAAGTTCACGACGGGCAGCTTACCGTTCTCGTGCACGTATTTCACCAGGTCGACAGGTACCTGCAGCTGCTTTGCGGCCTCGAAGAGCTCGTCTGCGCGCAGGTTCTGGATGCGGCGGATCTCGGAATTCATCATGCGCATGTGGCGCACGGCCTGCACAACATCGCCCGTGCCCGGCTCGCCCTTCGTGCGGATCATCGTGGCGCCCTCGGCGATGCGGCGAAGCGCCTCGCCCAAGTCGCGCGCGCCGCACACGAACGGTACGTTGAACTGCGTCTTATCGATGTGGTAGGTATCGTCGGCGGGGGAAAGCACCTCGGATTCGTCGATGTAGTCGATGTCGATGGCTTGAAGCACCTGCGCCTCGACGAAATGGCCGATGCGGCACTTCGCCATGACGGGGATGCTCACCGCTTCCTGGATGCCCTTGATCATCTTCGGGTCGCTCATGCGCGACACGCCGCCGGCCGCGCGGATGTCGGCGGGGATGCGCTCGAGCGCCATGACGGCGCAGGCGCCGGCTTCCTCTGCGATGTGCGCCTGCTCGGGCGTGGTGACGTCCATGATGACGCCGCCCTTGAGCATCTGGGCGAGCTGGCGGTTAAGGGCTACGCGCTCTTGCGCGGTCTGCGGTTCAGGCATTTCCTACTCCTTCTATCGGATATCTGTGAACGAGAAGGCTATTCCTTATATGGTCTTAACGATAGTGTCAAAATAGAAGAAAATAATAAGACCAGTTAATCTATCGAGTGCCATACGGTTGGCGAAGGGAAGGAGACTGGATGCTTTTCTACGACCTGTCTCAGCGCGACGGCGCTCCGCTGTACGACTACTTATATAAGTGCATTCGCCACGACATCGCGCATGGCGTCATCGCTGCGGGGGAGAAACTTCCGTCGAAGCGCGCGCTCGCGAAGCACCTGGGCGTGGGCGTGATCACGGTTGAGGCGGCATACACCCAGCTTGTCGCCGAAGGGTACGTGCGCGCCGAGGAGCGCCGGGGATACTTCGCCTGCAAACTCGCTCCGGCCGTGCGCGCAGGCGCGTTGGCTGCCGATGCGGGCGCGGCGGCGCGCGAGGGGGCAACCTTCCCGGCCGACGCGGCGCTTTCGCGGGGCTCTCGGTGCGATCGGGGCGCGAATGCGGCGCATCCCGCGTTCTCAGGTTCGGCCGCAACGGCGCTTTTCCCCTATGCGACCTGGGCGAAGGTGATGCGTCAGACGCTTTCGGAAGAGAAGTCGCGAACGCTCGCCGAGGCTGCGAGTTCGAAAGGCTCGCTGCGCTTGCGCCGCGCGATCGCCTTGTATCTGCGCGATTACCGCGGGATGGACGTCTCCGCCGAACGCATCGTCGTCGGCGCGGGGTCCCAAACGCTCTATCAGCTGCTCGTCCAGCTCCTCGGGCGCGGCAGAACCTATGCGGTCGAGGCGCCGGGATACCCCCTGCTCGTCGAGATGTACCGTGCTCAGAATGCGCGCGTTACGGAGGTTCCCGTTACACCCAGCGGCATCGACATGGACGCGCTCGAGGCGAGCGGGGCCGAAGTGGCGCACGTCATGCCCGCCCACCAGTTCCCAACGGGGGCGGTCATGTCGGCCGCTTGTCGCCGCAGCCTGCTCAACTGGTCGCGCGGCGGGGCGGCTGTCACTTCGGCCCACCAGGAGCGCTTCATCGTCGAAGACGACTACGACGCCGAATTCCGCATGGCGGGGCGGCCCATCCCGCCGCTTGCGAGCATCGATTCGGCGGGGCGCGTCATCTACCTGAATTCGTTCGCGAAGAGCCTCGGGGCGGCATTCCGCATCGCCTACATGGTCTTGCCGCCTGCGCTGCTTGCGCGATTCGACGACGAGTTGGGATTCTACTCGAACACGGTAAGCCCGCTCGAGCAGCTTGCCCTGGCGCGGTTCATCGAGCAGGGGCACTACGAACGGCATGTGAACCGCCTGCGCGCTCGCGCCAAACATGCCCAGGACGCGGTCGTCGCGGCGCTCGCGGCAAGCAGCCCGGAAGGCGCTCTCGAGTTCACCGGGCTCGACGGCGGGTTCCACTTCTCGGTGAGCCTCGAATCCCGTGCCAGCAGCCCGGAAGGCGCCGCCGAAGAGAGTGCTGGTGCGCCCCTCGCCGCCCAAGAGGATGCCCTCCGAAAGGTTGCGAGCGAGCACGGCGCGCGAATCTCCGCCATCGGCGCCGGCCGCTACATGGTCAACTTCGAAGAAGCGATCGCGGCTGCGGCAAAGGGCCGAGGGTAGGCCCGCCTCTTCGCGCTTGCCATGTCCAGTTGGGCTCGTATGCGTGCCTTGCTTTCAATGAACGAATACAATATGAGTCGTAGACACTTAGATTTTATGAGTGTATTCTACATAATTCCTCCACATAAGCTTTCTAAAAGCGCAGGTCAATCGTTTGAGTAAGAAATTGGCAAAAAATCTCAGCGAAATATCGAAGCAAACTTGACAGACAGTGACTTAGATTTTATAGTACGCAATATCGAAACGGTAGGTCGATGGTACGGCTGCGACAACTCGGCGAGGTCGTTATCGACGGGCTGCCGTTCGCAACCACGGTAACTATCTCTAAAAGGAGAGGAAACATAATGTCTAAGATTCTCGGTATTGACTTGGGCACCACCAACTCGGCAATGGCAGTCATGGAAGGCAGCGAGCCTGAAATCCTCGTGAACGCCGAAGGCGACCGCACCACCCCGTCGGTCGAGGGCTTCCGCAAGGACGGCGAGCGCGTCGTCGGCAAGGCCGCTAAGAACCAGGCAGTGACCAATCCTGAAAACACCGTCTCTTCGGTGAAGCGTTTCATCGGCCGTTCCTTCAACGAAACGAAGGACGAGCAGGCGAAGGTGAGCTACAAGGTCGAGGCCGGCAAGGACGGCCGCGCGGTCGTCAACATCGAGGGCAAGGATTACACGCCCGAGGAAATCTCGGCAATGGTGCTCCAGAAGCTGAAGGCCGATGCTGAAAAGCAGGTCGGCAGCCCCATCACCCAGGCCGTCATCACCGTCCCGGCGTACTTCAACGACGCGCAGCGCCAGGCGACCAAGGACGCCGGCAAGATCGCAGGTCTGGAGGTTCTGCGTATCATCAACGAGCCGACCGCAGCAGCGCTTGCGTACGGCCTTGACAAGACCAACAAAGACGAGAAGATCCTCGTGTTCGACCTCGGCGGCGGCACGTTCGACGTGTCCATCCTCGAGCTCGGCGACGGCGTGTTCGAAGTCGCCGCGACCGCTGGCGACAACCATCTCGGCGGCGATGATTGGGATCACCGCGTCATCGATTGGCTGGCCGACAAGTTCGCTGCCGACAACGGCGGACTCGACCTGCGCAACGACAAGATGGCTCTGCAGCGCCTGAAGGAAGCGGCGGAAAAGGCCAAGATGGAACTTTCCTCCACCACCCAGGCGAACATCAATCTGCCGTTCATCACGGCTGACGCGACCGGCCCGAAGCACCTTGATTACACGCTTACCCGCGCGGAGTTCGAGCGCATCACCAAGGATCTGCTCGATCGTTGCCGCAAGCCTGTCGAGCAGGCGCTGCGCGACGCGGGCATGTCTCAGGGCGACATCGACGAGGTCATCCTCGTCGGCGGCTCTACCCGTATGCCGGCTGTTCAGGAACTCGTGAAGACCATGACGGGCAAGCAGCCCAACATGTCCGTGAACCCGGACGAGGTCGTCGCTATGGGCGCTGCTGTTCAGGGCGGCGTGCTCGCCGGCGACGTTGAAGGCATCCTGCTTCTCGACGTCACCCCGCTTTCCCTCGGCGTCGAAACCATGGGCGGCGTGATGACCAAGATGATCGACCGCAACACCACGATTCCTACCCGCAAGACCGAGGTCTACTCCACGGCCGCCGACAATCAGACGTCCGTCGAGATCCACGTCCTGCAGGGCGAGCGCCAGATGGCGAAGGACAACAAGACGCTCGGTCGCTTCCAGCTGACCGGCATCCCGGCTGCCCGCCGCGGCGTGCCTCAGATCGAGGTCACGTTCGACATCGATGCGAACGGCATCGTGAACGTGTCCGCTAAGGATCTCGGCACCGGCAAGCAGCAGCAGATCACCATCTCCGGCTCCACGGCTCTGTCCGATGACGAAGTCGACCGCATGGTGAAGGACGCAGAGGCTCACGCAGCAGAAGACGCCCAGCGCAAGGAGGAAATCGAGACGCGCAACAACGCCGACTCCCTCGTGAACGCGACGCAGCAGACCCTCGACGAGCTCGGCGACAAGGCGCCGGCCGACGCGAAGAGCGCTGCCGAGTCCGCCATCGCGGAAACCAAGAGCGCGCTCGAAGGCTCCGACATCGAGGCCATCAAGGCTGCGGTCGAGAAGCTGCAGCAGGCAGGCTATAAGCTGGCTGAGGTCGTTTACTCCCAGCAGGGCGGCCAGCCTGGCGCGGCGGCGGGTGCCCAGGGCGCTCCTCAGGGCGGCGCGGCCCCGGCGGACGATGACACCATCGAAGCCGACTACGAGGTCGTCGACGACAAGAAGGACAACAAATAAAGCCTGATGGCGAAACCTGGAAAGGAAAACGCCGTGAGCATTCCCATTGACGATACCAACACGGGCGCAGGTGCACCCTCCTCTCCCTCCTGCGCAGACGATGCCGCCGCAACCGAGCAACCGGTTGCGGGCGGCACCGCCGCTGAAACGGCAGAGCCCGAGGTCCTGGAAGCTGAAGAGGCGACCGAGACGGCCGACGGTGACGCTGCCGAGAAAACGGATGAGGACGCGCCCAAGGCCGACGCTTCCGCCGAAGAGCTGAGGAAGGCCAAGGAAGAGGCCGCGGACTGGAAAGACAAGTTCATGCGCCTCCACGCCGAGTGGGACACCTACCGTCGTCGCACGAACGAGCAGCGCGAGGCCGAGAAGGTCCGCGCCGCCGAGAAGCTGGTCACGAGCCTGCTTCCCGTGATCGACGACTTCGAGCGCACCATCGACTACGCCGAGAAGAACGGCGAAGGCGAGCTGCTCGGAGGCGTGCGAGCCGTCCATTCGAAGTTCGTCGACGTCCTTAAGAAGGACGGCGTCGAGGTGATCGACCCGGCCGGCGAGGCATTCGACGCGCTCGAGGCCCAGGCGGTCGCCACGGTCCCCGACGAGGAGGCCTATGACGAGACGGTCCACGAGGTGTACCAAAAGGGGTACAAACTCGGTTCGAAGGTCCTGCGAGCCGCGATGGTGACGGTAACCACCGGCGGCCCGAAGCGCCCGAAGCCTGAAGCGGAAGACGAAGAGAAATAAACGATCGAGGGCGGGCGCAAGAGTCCGCCCTCGTTTTTACCCGAGAAAGGCAGGTGGCCGTGTATGCCGGCAACTCCGGACTACTACAAAACGCTGGGCGTTCCGCGCACGGCGTCCACCGATGAGATAAAGAAGGCGTTCCGCAAGCTCGCCCGCAAATACCATCCCGACGCGGGCGGTAGCGAGGCCAAGTTCAAAGAGATCAACGAGGCCTACGAGGTTCTGTCCGACGACAAGAAGCGCAAGCTCTACGACCAGTACGGAACCGCGAACGAGAACCAGATCCCCCGCGGATGGGGCGGCGGAAGCGTCAACGTCGACGACATCTTCGGCGGCGCAGGCGGATCCGGCGGCTTCGGCAGCTGGTCCGACATCCTGGAAAGCATCCGCCGCGGCGAAGGCGCGTTCGGAACCGAATGGGACTTCGGCGACTTCGGCGGGCAAGGTAGTCGCCGCACGCGCGCCCAGAAGGGCAAGGACATGAACGTCACCCTGAACGTGACGTTCGACGAGGCCTTCCGCGGTACCGAGAAGCGCGTGACGGTGCGCATTCCGGGCAAGTCCACGTCCGAGACGCTCACCGTCAAGGTGCCGGCAGGCGCGGTCGACGGTGGCCGGCTGCGTTTCCATGGCAAAGGCGGCCCAGGTCAGAACGGCGGGGAAGCGGGCGACTTGCTCATCACCACCAAGATCGAGCCGCATCCCTACTTCACGCGCGACGGCGCGAACGTGGTCGTCGACGTGCCCGTCACCATTGCGGAAGCGGCGCTCGGCGCGAGCGTCGTCGTTCCCGCTCCCGACGGAACGAAGGTGCGTGTGAAGATCCCGGCTGGCACGCAGACGGGCGCGAAGCTCACGGTGCGCGGCAAGGGCGCGCCGCGGGTGAAGGGTTCGGGCACGGGCGACCTTCTGATCAAGGTCGACGTGCGGGTTCCCAAGACGATGAACGAAGAACAGCGAAAGGCGATGGAGAAATTCCTCGCCGCGACGAGTGAGGACGTGAGGACATGGTAATGAGCGACCGCGACAGGCCCCTGTACATGATCAGCGTCGCAGCCGAACTGGCGGGGGTCCATCCTCAGACGCTGCGAGCCTACGAGCAGAAAGGCCTGGTCACGCCTCAGCGCACGAGCGGGAATACCCGCATGTACTCTCAGGCCGACATCGAGCGGTTGGGGCTCATCAACGAACTCACCAACGAAGGCATCAACCTCGCGGGCGTGACGCGCATCCTCGACTTGCAGGGGCGCCTCGACGCACGCGACGAGGAGCTCGACGACCTGCACAAGCGCGTGCGCCGCTTGGCCGACCGCGTGCACGAGCTGGAAACGCGCGAAAGCGTGAACTCGCTCGTGCAGAACGACGTCGGGCAAGTGAGCCCGGGCGCCATCGTGCTCCGTCGCCTTTCGTAAACCATAAACAACAAGCAACCAAACCCCTCGAGAAGGAGGGATCGATATGAGATTGGACAAATTGGCAATCACCGCTCAGGAGGCGTTCCAGAACTCCATGAGCGTGGCAAGCGACGCCGAATCGGCCGTTATCCAGCCGATTCACCTGCTGAAAGCGCTGCTCGACGCAGGCGAGAACAACCTTTCCGCGATCATCAAGCGCATCGGCGCCGACCCGGCGCAGCTTGAGCGCAACGTGAACGACGCGGTCGAGCGCGGACCGAAGGCGCAGGGCGGCATGCCCATGCCGATGCCCGGCAACGACCTTCTGAAGTGCATGGACAACGCGGTGAAGATCGCCGAGAAGCTCGGCGACAGCTACGCCACGAGCGAGCACTTGCTCATCGCGCTTTCGGAGGACAAGGGCGACGCGGGTCGCATCCTGAACGGGCTCGGCATCACGCGCAAGAACATCGAGGCCGCCTACGAGGAGCTCCGCGGCGACACGCGCGTGACGGAGCAGCAGGAAAAGGCCCAGTTCGAAGCGCTCGAGCAGTACGGCCAGAACCTGACCCAGCAGGCGCGCGAGGGCAAGTTGGACCCGGTCATCGGGCGTTCCGAGGAGATCCGCCACACCATCCAGGTGCTGTCGCGCCGCACGAAGAACAACCCGGTGCTCATCGGCGAGCCCGGCACGGGCAAGACGGCCATCGTCGAGGGGCTGGCGCAGCGCATCGTCGCAGGCGACGTTCCCTCGAGCCTGAAGGATCGTGATATCGTCTCGCTCGACCTGGGCGCGATGATGGCGGGCGCTAAGTACCGCGGCGAGTTCGAGGACCGCTTGAAGGCGGTTCTCCGCGAGGTGAAGCAGTCCGAGGGCCGCATCATCCTGTTCATCGACGAGCTCCACACCATCGTGGGCGCCGGTTCCTCGGGCGATAGCACGCTCGACGCCGGCAACATGCTGAAGCCCGCGCTCGCGCGCGGCGAGCTGCACGCCATCGGCGCGACCACGCTCGACGAGTACCGCAAGTACGTGGAGAAGGACAAGGCGCTTGCCCGTCGTTTCCAGCCGGTCATGATCGGCGAGCCCACGGTGGAAGACACCATCGCGATTCTGCGTGGCCTGAAAGAGAAGTACGAGATCCATCACGGCGTGCGCATCACCGACGGCGCCATCGTGGCGGCGGCCGAGCTTTCCGACCGTTACATCTCCGACCGCTTCCTTCCCGACAAGGCGATCGACCTCATGGACGAGGCGGCGAGCCGCCTGCGCATCGAGATCGACTCGATGCCCGAAGAGGTCGACATGGCCGAGCGCAAGCTCACTCAGATGCAGATCGAGGAGCAGGCGCTCATGAAGGAAACCGACGAGGCCTCGAAGGAGCGCTTGGAGGCGCTGCGCCGCGACATCGCTTCCGCCCAGGAAGATCTCGATCGCCGCAAGGCCGAATGGCGCAACGAGAAGGACGTCATCGAGAACGTGCAGACGCTCAAGGCCAACCTCGAAAGCGCCCAGGCTGAAGAGGAGCGCGTCACGCGCGAGGGCGACCTCTCGCGTGCGTCTGAGCTGCGCTACTCCACGATTCCCTCGCTGCA
>CAKUGU010000009.1 GCA_934654815.1 uncultured Ellagibacter sp. | reverse complement strand
ACCCCGACGCCGCCGACGAGTACGACGCGCTCAAGGTACGTTACGACTATCTCGCCGCTCAGCTCGCCGACCTCGACGGGGCGCGCAAGTCGCTCGCGAAGATCAACCGCGTCATCGATGCGCGCATGAAGGACGATTTCGTGAGGACCTACGAGGCGGTCGACAAGAACTTCCGGGAAATCTTCGCCACGCTGTTCCCGGGCGGCACCGCGCACCTCTCGCTCGTCGACCCCGACGACTTGGAAAACACCGGCGTCGAGGTGACGGCACAGCCGCGCGGCAAGCGCATCGAGAAGATGACGCTCATGTCGGGCGGCGAGAAGTCGCTCACGGCCATCGCGCTCCTGTTCGCGGTGTACCGAATCCGGTCCACCCCGTTCTACATCCTCGACGAGGTGGAGGCGGCGCTCGACGACACCAACCTGCGTCGTCTCGTCGCGTTCGTCGAATCGCTGCGCGACTCGACGCAGCTCATCATGATCACGCACCAGCGCCGCACGATGGAGACGGCCGACGTGCTGTTCGGTGTGTCCATGCAGGCCGACGGCGTCACGAAGGTGATCAGCCAGAAGCTCGACCGCGCGCTGCAGTACGCCGAGTAGCCGCGAGGCGGTACGCCGCGCACGCGAACGTGCGAAACCAGGGGCGCGCCGGGGGAGGGAAACCCCTCGGCGCGCCCTTCCCGCGTCCGTCCATCATTTCCCCGAATTGCCCAAGACCCGTTCTTTACCTGCTTTTTTCGCGCCGTTGACGGTAAAAAGCGAATAAATAGCCCAAAAAATCTCCACTCCCCGCGCGAACACGTGCTTTGCTGCGCTAAAGTGTACCGATACGAATTCCTAGCTGTTATTAGGATTTCGTGGGAAAGCACGGTACAGGAAGCTGTGCGACGGCTCGCCGGAAATCGGCCGAGCCGAAATGGGAAGGGAGAAATCCAATGGAAGAAAGCAAGCTGCAAGTCAGCAGGCGCCAGTTCATGGGCCTGCTCGGCACCGCTGTTGCGAGCACCGCCGTCATCGGCATGGCCGGCTGCTCGAGCAACTCCGGCTCCAGCGACAAGAAGAGCGACTCGTCTGCTTCCGGCTCGGGCGTTGCTGAAAGCATCACCTACAGCCTCACCGCCGACCCGCGCGCTCTCGACCCGGCGTACTTCGACGACGGCGAATCCGCCATCGTGTCCGCGAACATCCACGAGGGCCTCTACGGCTACGGCGCGAAGGACGCGACCGTCCAGCCGCTGCTCGCCGCCGAGCTGCCGGAGATCTCCGATGACCTGCTCACCTACACCATCAAGCTGCGCGAGGGCATCAAGTTCCATGACGGCGAGGAGTTCAACGCCGCTGCCGTCGTGAAGTCCATCGAGCGCCTGCTCGAGCCGAACCGCAACTCCGACATGCCCTACGCCTCCTTCGTCTTCGGCGAGGAAGCCGCGAACTCGGGCGTGAAGACGGTCGAGGCCGTCGACGACAAGACGGTGAAGTTCACCCTGCGCGCGCCGAACACGTCCTTCCTGAAGAACCTGGCCATGTGCCTGGCCGCCCCGATCGTGTCGCCGAAGGCCATCGACGAGGCCGCCGGCAAGCCGATCGAGAAGCCCGTCGGCACCGGCCCTTACAAGTTCGTCGACTGGACGAAGTCCGCTTCCATCACCCTCGAGGCCAACGAGGACTACTGGGACAAGGACAACGCGCCGAAGACCAAGAACATCATCTTCAAGGTCATCGCCGAGGGCAACACCCGCATCACCTCGCTTCTGAACGGCGAGTGCGACATCATCTCTTCGGTTGACCCCTCTTCCGCCAACCAGATCACCGACGGCGGCTACGAGCTGTTCGCTGAGGACGGCATGACCGTCAACTACATGGCATTCAACACCGACGAGGGCGGCATCTGCGCCGACAAGGAAGTCCGCAAGGCAATCGCCCAGGCGATCAACGTCGAGGAAATGGTCTCCGCCATCTACGGCGACTACGCCTCCGTCGCGAACTCCGTCATGCCGCTGTGGATGGCTCCCTACGACGAGGATATCAAGCAGACCGCTTACGATCCCGACGCCGCGAAGGCGACGCTTTCCGCCAAGGGCGTGACCGAGCTCACCTGCATCACCTACTCCACCGCGCGCCCCTACAACGCCAAGGGCGGCGTTGAGCTCGCCAACATGATCCAGGGCTACCTGGACAAGGTCGGCGTCAAGGTGAACATCACCCAGTACGACTGGACCACCTACAAGTCCAAGGTCCAGACCGATCCCTACGACATCTGCTTCTACGGCTGGACGGGCGACAACGGCGACCCGGACAACTTCATGAACCTGCTCGCGGACTCCAACAAGTCCATGAACGTGGCTCACTGGAACAACGCCGAGTACAAGAAGCTCATCGCCCAGGGCATCGACACGCCCGACGGCGACGATCGCGACGCGATCTACAAGAAGTGCGAGGAAATGGTCGCCGAGGAGCAGCCGTGGGTGCTCATCTCCCATGGTAAGAACCTGCTCGGCTACAGCCCGAAGGTGAAGGACTTCTACTATCACCCGACGGGAGTCGTCTTCTTCAAGGGCGTTTCCAAGGAAGCGTAAGCCTGCTTTCCCGGTTTTGCCCTTCTCGGGGCGCGCGAGCGGCGCATTTCGCTCGCGCGCCCCGTCTTTACGCGGGGGTGCGGCTTGCCTGGAGTCGAATGTGGGGATTCGCTTCCAGGCAGGTACCGCAACCTGCGTCTTTTTCGGCCCCGAACCAGACGAGACAAGCGGGGCTCTTTCGAAAGGAACAAGGTGCTCAAATACATCCTCAAGAGAATCCTTATGGTGATTCCCGTGCTGCTGGGTGTGACGATCATCATCTTCTTCATCACGCGCGTCTTGGCGTCCGACCCCGCCCCCGTCGTTTTGGGCGAGCACGCGACGCCCGAGGCGATGGCCGCGTGGCGAGCCGACTACGGGCTCGATGATCCGATCTGGCTGCAGTACGTCAACTTCTTGGTGTCGGCGATCCAGGGCGATCTGGGCACGTCGTACTACACCCACACCTCTGTCGCCGCCGAGATCGCCTCGCGCTTCCCGGCAACGGCCGAGCTCGCCATCTGCGCCATCATCGTCGCGTCGGTGTGCGGCATCGCGCTCGGCGTGCTCGCCGCGGTGAAGAAGAACAAGCTCGCCGACAACGTGAGCATGGTCATCGCGCTCATCGGCGTGTCGATGCCGATCTTCTGGTCGGGCATCCTGCTCATTTTGCTGTTCTCCGCGACGCTGCACATCCTGCCGTCTTCCGGCCGCGTGACGCCGCTTCTGCAGCCCACGGGCGGCACCGGCTTCTTCATCATCGACACGATCGCGAAGGGGGACTGGACCGCGCTCGGCGACGTGCTCGTGCACCTCATCCTGCCGACGCTCGCGCTGTCGCTGTACTCCATGGCTATCATCACGCGCATGACGCGTTCCTCCATGCTTGAAACGCTGAACGCGGACTACATCCGCACCGCTCGCGCGAAGGGCCTGACCAAGCGCTCGGTGAACATCAAGCACGCGCTGCGCAACGCGATGCTGCCCGTCTCCACCGTCATCGGCCTGCAGTTCGGCAGCCTCCTCGGCGGCGCGCTGCTCACCGAAACGGTGTTCGCGTGGCCGGGCATCGGCAAGTACGCTGTCGACTGCGTACTCAAGAGCGACTTCCCGGTGGTGCAGGGCATCGTGCTTCTGGTCGCGGTCATCTTCGTCATCATGAACCTGCTGGTCGACATCGTCTACGCATGGCTTGATCCCCGCATCAAGTACGGCGCGAAGGAAGAGGGGTGATCGGGATGAGCAAGAAAACGGTTCTCGCGACCGAAGGCGCCGGCGAGCTCGAATCGAACGCCGCCGCAGCCGCGCCCGTCGTCGAAAAGCGCGAAAGCATCTGGAAAGACGTCATCGACGGCATCGTTTCCAACAAGGCGGCGCTCGTGTCCGCCATCTTCATCCTTTTGCTCGTGGTCATCGCCGTCGTGACGAAGCTCGCTCCGGGCGTGCTTCCCTACGACCCCTACGAGCAGAACCTCGCGCACTCCGCGCAAGGCCCCTCGGCCGAGCACTGGTTCGGCACCGACCTTCAGGGCCGCGACATCTTCAGCCGCGTGCTCGTCGGCACCCAGATCACGCTCGTCGTCGGCCTAGCGGCCGTGGCCATCTCGCTATCGCTCGGCGTCGTGCTCGGCGCGATCGCCGGCTACAAGGGCGGCAAGTGGGACACGGTCATCATGCGCATCATGGACATGATGCTCTCCATCCCGTCCATCCTGCTCGCCATCGCCATCATGGCGGCGCTCGGCCAGGGCATCGAGAAGGCGGTCGTCGCCATCGGCTTCGTCGCCATCCCCGAGTACGCGCGCATCGTGCGCTCCGAGATCCTCTCCATCAAAGAGAACGACTACGTCGCCGCCGCGCGCGTCATGGGCAACTCGAACTTCGCCATCGTGTTCCGCCACGTGCTCCCGAACGCGCTGCCCTCGATCATCGTCCGCGCGACGCTCGGCATCTCGTCGGCCATCCTCGACTGCGCAGCGCTCGGCTTCTTGGGCCTGGGCGTCCAGCCGCCCGACGCCGAATGGGGCGACATGCTCGGCCGTGGCCGCAACGAGCTGTTCCGCGCGCCGTGGCTCATGATCTTCCCCGGCCTCGCCATCACGCTCACCGTGCTCGCGTTCAACCTGCTCGGCGACGGCATCCGCGACGGCCTTGACCCCAAGTCGAGAAAGAGGTAGTCACATGTTGCTTGAAGTGAAGAACCTCTGCACCGAGTTCCCCGTCAAGCGCGGCGTCGTCCGCGCGGTCGACGACGTGACGTTCTCGGTCGACGAAGGGGAGATCCTGGCGATCGTCGGCGAGTCCGGTTCGGGCAAGTCGGTGACGAGCCTTTCCATCATGGGCCTTCTCGCTGAACCGGGACATGTCGCCGGCGGCTCCATGGAGTTCGACGGCAAGGACTTGACGAAGCTCTCCGAGAAGGAATACCGCGAGATGCGCGGCAACGACATGGCCATGATCTTCCAGGAGCCCATGACGTCGTTAAACCCCGTGTACCGCATCGGCGACCAAATCGTCGAGGCCATCCGCACGCACGAGAAGATCTCCAAGAAGGAAGCCCTCACGCGCGCGATCGACCTGCTGCGCAAGGTCGGCATCCCGAGCCCCGAGGCCCGCGTGCGCGACTACCCGCACCAGATGTCGGGCGGCATGCGCCAGCGCGTCATGATCGCCATGGCGCTCGCGTGCAACCCGAAGCTCCTCATCGCCGACGAGCCCACCACGGCGCTCGACGTGACGATCCAGGCGCAGATCCTCGACCTTCTGCGCCGCCTGCGCGACGACACCGGCATGGCCGTGCTGCTCATCACGCACGATTTGGGCGTCGTGTCCGAAACGGCCGACCGCGTCGTCGTCATGTACTGCGGCCAGGTCGTCGAGGAAGCCGAGGTGCGTTCGCTCTTCGACAACCCCATGCACCCCTACACGCTCGGCCTTCTGAAGTCGATCCCGCGCTTGGAGGACGACGACACGAAGCGCCTCTACATGATCAAGGGCATGGTTCCGAACCCCCTCGAGATGCCTCCCGGGTGCCATTTCTCCGACCGTTGCGACAACTGCATGCAGATCTGCCGCGAGAAGGTGCCGGATCTCGTGCAGGTGGGCGACCACAAGGTCCGCTGCTTCCTCTACGAGGAGGAATCGGGCAAGGCGAAGGGAGCCGCCGAGGTCGAGAAGAACGAGGAGAAGGCCCGCGCCGCCGTCGAGGCCGCGCGCGAAGTGAGCACGGCCGCCGCCCTCATCATGGGTGACGAGACGCAGGAAGCAGAGGAGGGGAAAGCCGATGAGCGATAACGCTGCCACCAAGCCCGCCGACAATGCGGCGGATGCCGACGTGCTGCTCGACGTGCAGCACCTGACGAAGCTGTTCGCGGCCGAGACCAACTTCTTCGGCAAGGCGACGTCCTACGTGCATGCCGTCGACGACGTGTCGTTCCAGATCAAGAAGGGCGAGGCGTTCGGCCTCGTCGGCGAGTCCGGCTGCGGCAAGACGACCGTCGGCAAGATGCTCGTGAACCTGCTCAAGCCCACGAGCGGCAAGATCATCTTCGAGGGCAAGGACCTCACGGCGATGAAGGATTCCGAGCGCAAGAACTACTGCAAGGACATCCAGCTCATCTTCCAGGACCCTTACGCCTCGCTCAACCCGCGCATGCGCATCGGCGACATCATCGCCGAGCCGATGATCACGAACAACATCGTCCCGAAGGACAAGGTCGAGGAGCGCGTGAACGAGCTGCTCGAATGCGTCGGCCTGGCGAACTACATGCGCAACCGCTACCCGCACGAGTTCTCGGGCGGCCAGCGCCAGCGCGTCGGCATCGCCCGTGCGCTTGCGGTGAACCCCAAGCTCATCGTGTGCGACGAGCCGGTGTCCGCGCTCGACGTGTCCATTCAGGCGCAGGTGCTGAACCTGCTCGACGATTTGAAGGACCAGTTCGGGCTCACGTACCTGTTCATCGCCCACGGCCTGAACGTTGTGAAGCACGTGTCCGACCGCGTCGGCGTCATGTACTTGGGCAAGATGATGGAAATCGCCCCGAAGAAGTCGCTGTACGCCGACCCGCTGTCGCCCTACACGCAGGCGCTCCTTTCCGCGATTCCCTCGGTCGACCCGAAGAAGAAGCGCGAGCGCATCATCCTGGAAGGCGACGTGCCGTCCCCGATCGACCCGCCTCCGGGATGCCGTTTCGCGGGCCGCTGCTTCAAGCGCCTCGGCGTGTGCAGCAACTCGGTGCCCGACTTGATCGACGTGAAGCCGAACCACAAGTGCGCGTGCCATCTGTACGACCCGACAACGAACGGCTCGAACTAGCTTACCCGAACGGATGCTTTTCTCCGTTTAACTTGGAAACGCCCTCGCATCGCAGGATGCGGGGGCGTTTCTTTGTTATGCTGTGAGGTAGCCGTTTTCACGGGCTGACATGCCCTTTTCGCATAGTGGAAGGATACCCTCATGGGCTTTTTCAATCGCATCAGCGAAGGTCTCGCGCGCTCGCGCGACAAGTTCAAGGAGCAGATGAACGTCCTGCTCGACCGCGGCCCCGACTTGGACGACGAGTTCTGGGACGGGCTCGAGGAGACGCTCATCCTAAGCGACATCGGCGCGCCTGCAGCGAGCGACATCGTCGAGAACCTCCGCGACCAGGCGACGCGCAAGGCGCTTCCCGACGCCTATGCCGTGCTCGACATGCTGAACGACCAGATCGCGAGCACGTTCACCGAGGGAGGGGAAGACATCTTCGGCGGCGAACCCGCGCTCGTTTTGTTCGTGGGCATCAACGGCACCGGCAAGACGACCACCGTCGGCAAGCTCGCCAAGGAGGCATCCGATAAGGGGCGCAACGTCATCCTGGGCAGCGCCGACACCTTCCGCGCCGCCGCGATCGAGCAGCTCGAGGTATGGGCGCGCCGCGCCGAGGTGGAAGTGGTCGAGCGCGAGCGTGGAAGCGACCCGGCGAGCGTGTGCTACGCCACGATCGAGCGTGCCGAGGAGACGGGCGCGGACTTGGTGCTCATCGACACGGCGGGGCGCCTGCACACCTCGGCCGATCTCATGCGCGAGCTTGAGAAGGTCGTGAACGTGGTGCGCAAGCGCTCGAAGCTGCCCGTGTACACGGTACTCGTCATCGACGCGACGACCGGCCAGAACGGGCTTCAGCAGGCGCGCGAGTTCAACAAGGCGCTTTCTCTCGATGGCATCATCGTCACGAAGCTCGATGGCACGGCGAAGGGCGGCATCGCGCTCGCGGTGAGCCACGAGCTGGAGCTTCCCGTGCTGAAGATCGGCGTGGGTGAGGGAATGGACGACTTGAAGGACTTCGACGCGCACGACTTCGCTCGCGCCCTTGTGGGCGACTTCGACGAGCGCGAGGCCGAGTAGCGGCGGCGCAGCAGGGCGGGGAGAGTGACGTGCTCTGTCTCGCTTTCGGTGCGCTCGGATGCCCTTAGCATGAGGGAACCGGGTGGACCGCGACCACGGCTCCTGTCCCATTTTCGTCCCGTAACATAAAAGGACCCGGCTCGAATGAGCCGGGTCCTTTGCGCTTCAGCCGGGTTTCGAGTGCGAGTTAGAGCAGCTCGTTGTAGGAAGCGTTCGCGATGACCTGCGCGGCCATCTCGCGGGTGACGGGGGTGCCCGCCTCGACGTAGCGCACGCCGTCGTGGTCGACGCCGTTCACGACGCCCTCGTTCAACGCCCAAGCGACGCTGTTGGTTGCCCAGGTGGACACGCCCGCAGCATCGGGCAGGGCATCGAGTTTGGCGGTGGGCTGGCCTTCGCCGGCCTTCAGATAGCGAGCGAGGATGGTGCACATCATCTCGCGGGTGACGGGCTCGTAGGGCTGGAAGTCCGTGTCGTTCACGCCCTTGATGACGCCGTTGGCGACCGCCCAGTTGGCGGCGGGGGTGTAGAACTTGCCGTCCTCGACGCCGGCGAGGCCGGTCGTATCCTTCACCGTGGAGTAGTCGGCCTTGGAGGCCTCCGGTTCGGCGATGCGGTACAGGATGGTCGCGAACTCGCCGCGGGTGAGCGTGTTGCCCACGCCGAACAGGCTCGAACCGGTGTAGCCGGTCATGAGGCCGTTGAAGTTGCAGAAGGTGACGGCGTCCTCGTACCATTCGCCCGCGACGACGTCGGAGAAGATCTTCGACGCGTGGGTGGTCTGGAGGTTCACGTCGACGACGCCCGTGGCGAGGCGCCAGCCGGGAGCGTTGATCGTGCCGTCGTCGGAAGCCTTCCAGCCGCGGAAGACCTTCGAGGTGGCGTGGGTCGTCATGTTGGAGGCGGCGGCCTTCGCGGCGTCGCTCACCGTGGCGCCGTCGGAGTTCGCCTGGCCGTAGGTGAACGCGAGGATCGCAGGCGTCTCGACGGCGCCGGCCGTGTTGTTCGCCTCGGTCGGGGTCTGGTTGGGGTAGAACCAGCTCTGCGCCGCGATGTCCTCGAAGGTGGGCTGGTTCTTCTTGTACAGGCCGTCGGTGCAGATGAACTGCAGGTTCGAGCCCGCAGTCCAATAGGCTTCAATGCCGGCGTCCTTCAGAAGGTCGGCGAAGGCGATGTAGTCGGTCGCGGCGTAGCCGACGATCTTGCCGTGGTTGGACTGCTGGTAGTACTGCGCGTCGTGGGAAAGCTTCGACTGCAATTCAGCCATGGTGTAGGACTTCACCGTCTTGCCGTTGAGCTGCACGTTCAGGATCTTGTCGGTGATGGTGAACGTACCGCTCACCTGGCCGACGTAGGCGCCCGTGCCGGTGATGGTGTAGCGCGCGGTGCCCGCGTTCACGTTGTTCGCGTACTCGATCGTGTAGTCGGTGCCCTCGGAGAGGAGGTTGCCTTCCGCGTCGGACACGGTGATCGGGGTGATGGCGGAACCGGTGTAGTACTGGATGGCATCGGCGCCGGAAACGACGCAGCTGGAGATGCCCTTCACCGTCACGCCGGCGGGCGCCTTGATGGTGATGGACGTCACGCTGCCGGTGAGACGCCAACCGGCGTCGATGACGGCGGTCGCGTCTGTGGATGAAAGGTCGCGGGCGATGCCGATGCCGACCTTCGTCGAGTCGCCGGCGCCGGTTGCGGCGGTTACCGTGCCGTCGAGCTTCGCGAGCGTCGCGGTGAGCGCGTCGGCGGACGTCTCGCCGGTGGTGGCGACGGAAGCGTACCAACCGGGGATGGCGATGCCGGCGGGGACCTCGATGGGGTTCGCGACGCTGGCCGAATCGGTGTTGGAGCGCTCGGGGTAGAAGTAACCCGTCTGGCTGAGCTGCTCGTAGGTGGGGACGTTCTTCTTGTACACGCCGTCGGTGCAGGTGAACTGCAGCTTGGCGCCCGTGGTCCAGTACGCGGAGGCGCCGGCGTCGGCGATGAGCTTGTCGAACGTGACCATCTTCTTGACGGCGATCAGGTTGATCGAGCCGCCTTTGCCGTACTGGTACCCTGCGTCCACTTCCGCGGCGAGCGCTGCGAACTCGTCGGCGGTGTAGGACTTCATGAGGGCGGTATTGCCCGCCGTGTCCTCGACGTAGACGCTCATGGTGCCGTCTGCGGCGTTGGACGTGTCTCCCTTTCCATCGAGACCGAATGCAAGGCTCGGGAGCGAAAGCGCCGTCGCGAGAACGAACGCGAGCGCGATATGCCAAGCCTTCTTGGCGTTCGATAACATGGAAACCTCCTTTTCTCCTTCTTTCCTTTTCCTTCTCTAACTATCCCTTAACCCGAATATTCAGGTCGAGGGATAGTATAAAGCATAACTATCCTCATTTCGAATGCATCTGATAAGAGGGTTATCGTAACGAGGCGCGACGGGAAGCCGCATTGCATCGCCTCCCGTCGCGCCTTGCCCGAGCGCCTAGTCGGCCCCGGAGCTTCGGTCGGGGGCCGATGCGGAGCTTGCCCCTGAGCTTTTCGCGCCCGAGGGGCTCGCGGCATGGGACTTCGTGCCCGAATCGGAACCCGAGTCCGAAGCGCTTGCGCTTGCCGACGTGCCTGCGCTCGAGCTCGCCGAATCGGTTGACGCCTGATCGGCCATGTCGCCGTCCATCGCGTCCTTGTCCTCGGTGATCATGTAGTACTTGCCCGTCTTGGGGTCCTGGTACACCGTGCCCTTCTCCACGTAGGCGCTGTCGGCCGCGTTCACGTCCTCGGGCATGTCCTCGGGGGTGTCGATCGCCTCGAGTTGGTCGTCCTGAAGCTCGGACAGGGGGGTGAAGTCGATGTTCCACACGGTGACGAGCGCCATCATGAGCCCGCAGGCGAACACGAGCATGATGTCGGCGATGTTGGCGATGGACCCCATGGGGTCGACGTCGCCTTCCTGCGCGCGCCTGTCGCGCAGCCCGCCTCCGTTTCTGAGCGAGCGTGCCATGGCTATTCGCCGTCCTTTTCGGGAGCGTCCTCGCGGGCCTCTTCGCCCGCGGCCCCGACGAGTTCCTTGAGCGAGATGCCCTTATCGCGCATCTCGCGCTCGGCGCGGGCGATGACCGCTTCCACGTCGACGCCGTCGCCCACCGTGGCGATGGCGCCCGCCTCCCGCTCGTTTCCGATCTTCTCGAGCATGGTGCACATCGCCGCCTCGAGCGCGCCGAGGTAGTTCTCGTACCAGTTGCCGCGGATGCGGCCGATCACGTAGGCGACGCCCGCCGTGATGAGGCCGGCGACCGTGGTGTCGAAGGCGACGCCGATGGACGCCGCGAGGACGTCGATCTGCCCCTGGCCGAGCGCGACGATGCCGGGGCCGAGGGGGATAAGCGTTCCCATGAGGCCGAACATGGGGGCGAGCTTCACGGCGGCGTCGGTGCGCCCGGTGATGCGGTTGTAGCGCAGCTCCTGGACGGCAATGAGGCGCTTCGCGAGCGTCTCGAGCGTCTCGGCGGGAAGGGCGCGGTAGCTCCACAGGGTGAGCAGCGACACCTTCTGGCGGCGCAGAAGCCCCGAGTCGATGACGACGTCGGCGAGCTCCTCTTCCTTCGCGCAGGCGATCTGCGCGAGGAACTTCGATATCACGATGCGGAAGTTGCGCCGCTCGGTCACCGCTTCGACGACGATGCTCCCGATAAGGAAGACCGCGTAGACGATGAAGGCGAGCAGGACGATGATGACGGGTGCGAGCAGCCCTTGGGACACCGCATGGAGGATATCGGTGAGGTAGAGCGCTTGTGCGATTTCGAGCATGGTTTAGTCTTCCTTGGTTTCGGTGTCGGTTTCGGTCGTGGCGCGGGCCGCGGTGTCGTCGGCCTGGGGAGCGGTGGCGTCTGCAGCGGCCTCGGGTACGCCGCCGCTCTCGGCAAGCGCGCTATCCGCCGCAGCGAGCGCCGACGTCGAGCCGTCCGCGCGTGCGACGGCGGCCGCCTCGTCGACCTCGGCGGCTTGCAGCTTCGCGCTCGGCGGGGCGATGATGGTGTGGTCCGATGTGCAGTTCTTCATGATGGCGCCCATCTCGCAGCGGAAGATGCTGCGGGTCGGGTCGACGTAGCGCACGCCGTTGTCATCGACGCCGCTTATCGCGCCCTGGCCGAGCGCCCAGGCGACGCCTTCGCGCGCCCAGGTGCTCACGCTCGCCGCGTCGGGCATGGCGTTAAGCCGCGCCAGGTCGGTGTCCGCGTCGACGTTCGCCTTGTTCTGCGTTTCGGCGTAGTTGCGCAGGATGACGCACACCTGCTCGCGGGTGACGGGATCATCGGGCCCGAACGCGGCGACCGAACCGTCGGGGTTCTTGTAGCCGGTGATGATGCCGTTCTTGAACGCCCAGTTCACGGCGCTGGTGTACCACGCGTGGCTCGCGACGTCCGCTATGCCCGTCTCGTTCACCGTGGTTGCGGGGTCGTTCGCCTCGGCCGCCTCCGAATCGGCGAAGCGCCAGAGGATCGTGGCGAGCTGCGCGCGCGTGAGCTCGCCGTAGGGCAAAAGCGTCGTGTCGTTCACGCCCTTGATGAGCCCCGACTCCTTGCAGAACTTGAGCGTGCCGTCCTTCACGTACCAGTCGGCCGGGTTCACATCGTCGTAGCCGAGCGCGTCTGCCTTGTCGTAGATGGTGAAGCTGCCGCACACGGTGCCGGTGTAGGTGCGCGAGCCGCGCACGGTGAAGGTGGCCTTGCCGATTTCGCGGTTATTGTCGTACTTCACGTTGTAGTTCTCGCCTTTGAGCTCGGTCCCGTCGGGCGCGTAAACCTTCACGGGCGTCAGGTCCTTGCCGGTGTAGGCCTGGTCGTTCGCGACGATGGTGCACGACCCGATGCTCGCGGGCGCAGGCGCGTTCTGCCCGTGGATGATGAAGTACATGTTCACGAAGTTGTCGAAGTCGAAGGGACGTCCGCCGCCCTTGAAGCGCACGGTCACGCACCCGACCTCGTTGGCGTCGGCCGACCCGACGTTGGCATATTGCGTGAAGTCGCTCGTGTTGGTGTCGGAGTTCGGGTTGCCGTAAACGAGCTGGTAATCGACGCCCTCGGTGAGCGTGTGGCCCTTGTAGGCGATCTTCGAGATGGTCGGGCGGATCTGCGAGCCGGTGTAGGCGAAGACGGGCGTGCCGTTCTCGAAGGCGCTCGCGTCGTCGTTCCACTCGACGCTCTGCCCGTTCCAGTTCAAGTACTCGATGTCGACGTCGCTCATGAGGCTTGCGGGCGTGATCTTGAACAGGCCCTCGGCCGAACCAGCGTAGGGCGCCGACGAGGTTGCCGTGATGGTCACGGGGTAGTACCCGTAATGGTACACGCCGTCGGCCGACCACTCGGGGGCGGTGAGGGTCATGTTCACCGACTTCGTCGGAGAGATGTAACGCTCGACCATCGTCTTGCCCTGATACGTTGCTTCGGAGCCGGTGTAGGTGCAGGTCTTGAAGCTGAAGCTGTACCAGCTTGAAGGGAGCGCGTTGCCGTAGGCGTCGGTGACGGTGATGTCGTCGGCCGAGATCTTCTTCTGCGAGTAATCGAACTTGCTGCTCTTGATCGACACGCTGCAGCTGGAAAGGTCGCCCTTGTCGATGCCGTACGTGCAGACGTTGCCCTGCGCGCCAGAGTACGCGCCGATGCCGACGATGCTCGCGCGGTAGCCGCTGCCGAGCTTGGTCGCTCCCTTCTGCGGCTCCACGTAGAAGTCGACGTCCTGGACGAGGGTTTTGCCGCCCATGGTCACCGTAAGGCGCGGGACGGCATCGCCGCCGGAATACGTCGCGTTCTCGGTGCAGGTCGCCGTGACGTTCGAGAGCGCGGTGGTGGAAGATGCGCCGGCGAGGCTCTTCAGCATGGGGTAGCCGTTGTTCTGACCGCTCGCCTGCATGAAGTAGTCGTCCCATTCGCCGCCGTTGCGCTGCTTGTTGAGCGTCGCGACGGCGCTCGCGGCGCGCAGGTCGGATGCGCTCACGAACGCGCAGTTCGAATAGGTGCCCGAGCTGGAATCGACCACGTGGTAGATCTCGCCGTCGACGCAGGTGCCCTCCAGCACGAGGCAGTCGTGCAGGTTGCCCTCGTTCTGCCCGACGAGCCCCGCGCTCTTGTTGCCGGGGAGTGCGTCTATCTTGCCCGCGCTGTAACAGCCGTAGACCTCGGGGGTCGGCGTCGTCGGCGTGCCGTCGGTCTTCGCGTACTGGAGCATCATGCCGGCGATGCCCGCCACGTAGTAGCCGCCGCCCGTGGCGGTCTTCACGGTGCCCACGTTGTAGGAATACGAAAGGGTGCCGTGGCTCTGGCCGGCGATGCCGCCGCCCGCAGGCTTGTTCCAGCGGTTTACGGTGACGTCCGCCGCGTTCGCGCATTCGGTGACGACGGTGTGGCTGCCGGCGGCGCCGACGATGCCGCCGCCCGCATGCAGCCCTGTGACCTGGGCGCTTTTCTCAGTCGTGCAGTGCTTCACGTAGAGCACGTCGTCTGCCGAACCGTAGTCGATCTCCGTCGTGTCGCCCGAGCCGCCCATCGACAGCCCGCGCAGCGACCCGACGATGCCTCCTGTCATCGTGGCCTGGGAACCGGTCACGCTTCCTTTGCAGACGCTGTCCGTGACGCTGCCCTGGGAGTAGCCGACGATGCCGCCGACACCCTCGGTCTTGGCCGAGATGGCCTCGCCGAAGCGGTCGGTGCCCGCCTCGCAGGGCGACTGCGCGTCGATGCTGCCGGAAAAGACGCAGTTCGAGATCTCGCCGTGCGCCTTCGCGCCCGTCTTCTCTTCCTGCGCGGGGTCGCCGAGGTACGCCACCACGCCGCCGACGTGCTTCGCCACGACGAGCCCGGGCGAGCGGCCGTTGCCGTCGGTGCCGTCGGAGCCGGCCGTGTTCGTGACTGCTTTGATGGACCCCGAGAACTCGCAGTTCTTCACGTTGCCGTGCACCGTTGCCGCCACGCCGCCGATCTTCGACATGACGCATTTCACCGTGTCGGACTGCGGCGTGTCCACCGCGACGTCGATCGTCGCGTCGACCGAGCACCCTTCGACCGAGCCCTTCGAGGTGCCGATGAGCGCCGCCACGTTCGAGATCGCCTGCGACGAGCCCGCCGTGCGGCGCACCGTCACGCTCGCGCCGCTTACGTTCACGTTCTTCACGGTCGACTTCTGCCCACATGCGCCGAACAGCGCGATGTTGGGGACGCGCTCGCCGCCGTCGGCGGTGCTTGTGAGGGAGAACCCGCGGATGGTGTGCCCGGAGCCGTCGAAGGTGCCGTTGAACTCACGGTCGCCCTCGCCGCCTATGGGCGTGACCTCGGCGCGGATGAACACGATGTCGTTTGCGAGCGTGACGGTCTTGCCCTCGAAGGTCGTGCCCGCGTTCACGAGCTCGGCGAGCCCTTGGAGCTGGGAGCCCGAGGAAATGATGTAGCTCGACGCCTGGGGGGAATACCACGAGGTGTCGGCGGAAACCGCCTCCAAATCCCAGGTCGCGCTGCCCGTCTCGAGAAGCTCCCAACCTTGCTCCTCGTCTGCTGCGAGCAGCGAGGGCTCGGCGTCGAGGTACGCCTCCGCCCATGACTCGGCCGCGTCGAGCGAATCGACGTTGCCCGGGGTTTCCACGGCGTACGCCAGTGCCGGCACCGCGACGGAAAGCGTGAACGCGAGTGCGCTTGAAGCGGCGAGTGTTCGGATGTCTTTCTTCATCGTTGTCCTTTCTTATGCGGAGCGAATGGTTCTCGTCGATTGACGTGCTCGAAGGGGTCGTTTCTGCCTGCGGTACCTCACGCCCATCTGCACGCCGCCCGCCGCCGCCACGCCGAGGGCGAAGGGGAGGACGAAGGGGGCAAGGGGGTTGTCGTAGTCGATCGAGTTGACGTTGGAGGCGTTGGGATTCATCACCTGGTACACCTGCCACGAGCCCGACCCCGCGTCCGACCCGCCGCCCCCGTCGCTTTCGCTTGCAGGGCCGAGCCCCTCGGCGGTGGCTGTCCCGTCATCGGTACCGCTTGCGTTGCCTGCGCCGCCGCCGTCTCCCGACCCCGAGCCGCCGTCCCCGCTTCCGGTGCCGTCGCCTCCCGTGCCGGTGCCCTCGCCGGTGCCGTTCTGCGTGGGCGGGGCGCCTGCGAGCACGACCTTGATCGTGTTGATCCAGTAGATCTGCGCGTTGGAGGTGACCTGCCCCGACCCGGTCGCGCCGAACAAAAGGCGGAAGCATGCGTTGTCGTTCATGGTGGAGTAGTCGGGGTCGATCGAGTCGCCGTACTGGTACCAGCGGAAGTTCGACTGCACCGCGAGCATCGGCGATACGGCGACGCCGCCCTGGACGTTGCCGCCCGCGTCGTACTGGGGGAAGTAGTAGCGGATGGAGCCGAAGAGCATGTTGTAGCTGACCGCGGTGCCGAAGTCCGACGAGCCGACGGGGGTGTCGGCGGTGACGAAGCGGAACTCCTTGATGCCCTGAAGGTTCGCGCCCGCGGCCTCGAGCACCGTCGAGAGAAGGACGCCGCGCCCGCTCGCCGTCGCGAAGCGGTTCGCCGAGCCGATGACGGTGTAGGTCTGCTCGACCATGCCCATGGCCTCGATGTCGGCGCGTGAGAACGTCTTCTCGGAAACCACCTGGTCAGGGGCGTCTTCCCAAACGACCTTCACGGTGAGGCTGTCCTGAGGCCGCGACACGGGGTCGGGCTTCTCCTTGCCGGCGGTGCTCACGCACACCCGCCCCGAGACGGTGGCCCCGCCCCGTCCTGCCGTCGACGACGCGCTCACCCACACGTTCGCTTCCTCGGCGGGGCGGTAGAGGCCGGTCGTCGGCTCGACGTAGCCGAAGGTGCCGTCGTCGACGCTCCAGGAAAGGTCGGCGATGGCGCCTTGGGCCTGCTGGCTCAAAAGCCCGTTCGCGGTGAAGTAGTCGGTCGTCGTCCCGTCGGCGGGGTTCGCCACCGTCACGCGCGCGTTGAGCTGGAGCGTCTCGTTCGTGCTGTACAGCCGCGCGCCGGCTTCGGTGTAGGGGTTGCCCGCCTCGTCGCAGATGGTGATGCTCTCCACGTAGAGCTCGTTGTTCTGCCCGCTCACGTCGATTAGGTACGACGTGGAAAAGCCGTCGCAGGTCGCGGTGAGGGTGACGGTGCCGTTCACGAGGGCCACGACCTGGCCCGACGTCGTGACGCTCGCGACGCTCGGGTCGTTCACGCTCCACGACGTCATGTGCCCGGTGTCGCCCGCCCACGACGTCGACCCGTCGTTCCATACGAGCTGCACCTTGAACTGGAGAGACTCGCCCTTCTTCGTAAGGGCGCCGTGGGCAGCGGGGGTGCTCTCCCAGCTGTTCGACGCCACCTTCCAGCCGCTGCCCACGTACGGCGTCTCGTAGTAGAGCGAGATGCCCTCCACCGTCTGCTCGGAGGGGGAAGGGCCGGGGTTTGCTGGCTGCTCGGTTCCCGCGCCGCCCGCCGCCTCGCCTTCCGCGAACGCCGCCCCCTGCACGCAGAACGTGAGGGAGAACGTCAAGAGGAACACGAGCGCGCAGCGCGCCGCGTCGCCGAGAAACCGTCGTGTCATGATGTTTCGCATGGTGCTGCGCCGCCCCTAGTTCTTCCCGTAGGGCGGATAGGAGTTGCCTAAGAGATCGCGCGCGTCGTCGTCGGTGATGTCGACCCAGTACAGAAGCGAGTAGAACTTCTTCGTTTCCTCGACCATGTCGACGTCGTAGCGGTCGGGGTAGAGCATGTTGGCGATCCACTGGATTCCGAGGAACCTATTCACTCCCGGCGGGCGGTCGCACCAGGCGAACGGCGCGTTCGGCATCGTGTAGACCCGCCCGTTCTTCACGGCCGAGATGTGGCTCCACTTCGCGTCGGTGCGGATGATCTCGTCGGCGCCGCCTCGGATGACGTCGTCCCACGCGATGATGACGTCGGGGTCCCACGCGAGCACCGTTTCCAGGCTCACGTTGGTCATGCCGATGCCCTGCGTCTCCTCGACGGCGGCGACGTTGTTCGCGCCCGCCACGTCGAAGGTGAGCGCGTGCAGCCCGCGGTCGGGTTCGGTCTGAAGCCCCAAGGGCCCCTCGGCGTAGTAGAGTTTCACCTTCTCGTTTTCCGGGATGTCGGCCACGGCCGCGGTGATGTCGCCGTACACGCGCTCGAGGTAGGAGGCGATCTCGCTTGCGCGCTCTTCGGCCCCCAGTATCTCGCCGAGCATGCGATAGGCGTCGCCGATCTTGTCGAACGACCCGTCGATGCAGAGCGCGGGGATGCCGGTCTGGTCCTCGAGCTTTTGGGCCGTCGATACGTCGGAGGCGGTAAGCGTCGTGCCCGAGCAGTCGATGACGAGCTGGATGTCCTGCTTGAGCAGCATCTCGCGGTCGATTTCCCCGCCGGCGGAAAGCGAGCCCATGTACACGAGGTTCTCGGTGCCCGCCGGCAGGTACTTCAGCTCCTCGGGCGTGAACTGGATGCCCGTGCCACCGAGCAGCTGGGGAGCGAGCGTGAACACGAAGATCTGCGCGAGGGCGCTCGTGAAGTACACGCGCCCGAGCTTGTCGGCGGTGGGGATGGTCTTCGTGCGGCCCCACGAGTCGGTGAACTCGCGCGTGCCGCGAAACGTCGCGTCGAGCCCTGACTTCACACCCATGTTGTCGAGCGTCTCGGTGACGCTCTCGGCCGAGCACCCGCCCATAAGCCCCGTCGCGGGCAGAAGCAGGGTGAACGCGCAGGCGCCGCCGAACTGCAGGAACCTGCGGCGGCTCATCGTGCGCGGTTGGTTATGCGAATCGGTCACGTCTCTCACTCCAAATGTTTCGAACTTACAGCGGGATGCACACCCGCTCGATGCGCCCGGGCTCGATCTCCACGTCGAGCACGTGCACGTTGGTGCCGTAGATGCTTCGCATCACGTCGTTCGTGATGACCTCGCGCGCGCTGCCCGTGCGCGTGACGCGCCCTTCCTGCATGACGACCACCTTGTCGGCGCAGAACAGCGCGTGGTCGGGGTCGTGCGTCACCATGACGACGCCCATGCCCGCCTGCGCGAGCGACTTCATGCGCGAGAGCACGAGCTGCTGGTTGCCGAAGTCGAGGCTTGCGGTGGGCTCGTCCATGACGAGCAGGTCGGGCTGCTGCGTGAGCGCGCGAGCGATCAGCACGAGCTGCTGCTGCCCGCCGGAAAGCGCGGTGTAGGGGCGGTCGGCCAAGTGCTCGATCGCCATCTGCTTCATGGCATGCCACGCGATGGCGCGGTCGTCGGGCTTCACCACGGCGAGCTTGTTCACGTAAGGGGTGCGCCCCATGAGCACGACGTCTGACACGTTGAAGGGGAAGGGCGGCGTGTGCGCCTGCGGGATGTAGGCGAAATGCCGCGCGAGCTCGGGCTCGTCCATGTCGTGCGTGCTCGTGCCGCTCACGAAGACGCCGCCTTGGGTGGGCTTCATGAGTCCCAAGATGGTCTTGAGCGTGGTGGTCTTGCCGCAGCCGTTTGCGCCGATGATGCACACGAACTCGCCGCGCTCGACGGAAAACGACACGCCGTGGACGATTTCCTTCTTGTGGTAGCCGCCGTGGAGGTCGCGCACCTCGAGCAGGGGGGTGTGGCTTGCGTTCGCGTCGTGCAAGGCCTGGTCGAACGCGTGTTTCGCGTCGGTTTCGCCAAGGGATGCCATCGCTTACCACCCCTTCTGGTTCCGCTTGAAGATGAAGATGAAGAACGGCACGCCCAAGATGGAGGTGAGGATGCCGATGGGGATCTCCACCGTGGCGATGAGGCGCGCGAGATTGTCGATGAGAAGCAGGTAGCTCGCCCCGATGACCATCGAGGTGGGCAGAAGCACGCGGTAGTTCGGGCCGACGAGTGCGCGGGCCAGATGCGGGATGACGAGCCCCACCCAGCCGACGATGCCCGAAACCGCCACCGAGCACGACACGATGAGCGTCGACGCGAAGATGACGACGAGCCGCACGCGCTTGGTCTTCACGCCCATCGAGCGTGCCTCCTCGTCGCCGAACGACAGCACGTTCAATTTCCAGCTTTCCAGAAGCAGTATGGCGAAGCCGCCGATCATCGGCAGGATGATCGCCTTCATGTCGACGTCGGAAACGCTCGCGAAGCTGCCCATGAGCCAGAAGGTGATGGTGGGGAGCTTGTCATTCGCGTCGGCCATGAGCTTTATGAGGGAGGTGCCCGACTGGAAGAGCGTCGACACGAGGATGCCGCCCAGGATAAGCCCCAGGATGGCGTCGGATCTCACCATGCGGTTCAGCCACACGGCGCACCCCACGGCCACCATGCCGCCGGCGAAGGCGAACACCTGCACCAGGTAGTTCGACATGTCGAGCAGAAGCGCTAGGCACGCGCCGAAGCTCGCGCCCGCCGACGCGCCGAGCAGGTCGGGGGAGGTGAGCGGGTTCTTGAACATTCCCTGGTAGGCGGCGCCCGCGACCGAAAGCGCGGCACCCACCAGCATCACGACGACGATGCGGGGCAAGCGTATGTTGAACAGCGCCGTGTTCGCGGCGTCGGATATGACGATGTCGGGGTCGTTGAACAGGTTGTACACGCCGACGGCTATCTGCGCCACGACGTTCTTCACGAGCTCGTCGGGGGCGACGGGGTACTTCCCCAACGCGAAGGAAACGAAGAGCATGACGACGAGCACGGCGACGATGCCGAGCTTCACGCCGAAGGGGACCTTCTTGCCGAGCGCCGCCTGCGCTTCGCGGTATTCCTGGTCGAAATCCGGCTCCGGCGAAGGCGGCGCCGTGGGCTCGGTGGCTTCTCCTGCTGTGAACTGCAAAACCTGCATCCCTTCATGCATGTACGTAAATAAACACGAATAAGGATAAATAACGTAAAGGGGAATATACCAGAAGAAGGATTATCTGTCAGCAAATATATATTTTGTTGGAGGATTATTCGATTTTGGAAATGATTAACCGAAGCACCTCGAAGGCCTCGGCCAGGCGAGAAGCTACCGTGCGCAGGTGGCGCACATCTTGGCGATGCGTTTGCCCGTGTCGTCGGTGATTTCCACGGTGTAGAAGCCGAGGCGGCGGCCCGATTTGTCGACATCGCACGTGGCGATGAGGCGGCTTCCCTTGGTCGCCGAGAAGTACTCGATGGTGTTGCTCACCGACACGCTCGGCGCTTCCCCTACGTTGCAGGCAATGGCCAACGCGAAGTCGGCCAGCGTGAAGATGGCGCCGCCCATCACGTTGCCGGTCGCGTTGCGGTGGATGTCGCGAAGTTCCATCTCGCACACCGCGTGGCCATGCGCGGCCTCGACGACGCGGCATCCGGCCGCCTTCGTGGCGAACATGTCGCCAGCGAAGTAGTCGGCCACCTGGTCAAGGGTCGGGTTGTCGGGAAGCATCGGTGCCTTCTTTCGGTCGGGGGGTTATTTCGGGATGACGTCGACGGCACCCTCGTCGTCGACGGTTGCGGGTACGGGGGAGGCGTCCGGGTCGTCGTTTGCTCCCACGGCGGCGGCGGGCAGAGGCTCGTCCTCGATCGCGCCGGGCAGAAGCTCGCCCGCGCATGCCTCCCGCAGGCTCACCGCGCCGTGCGCGCAGGCCGAAACGCAGAGCCCGCAGCCCGTGCAGAGCCGCCGCGTGAACCGAAGCGTCCCGTTTTCGGGACTCGGCTGCCGCGCGCCCGTCGGGCACGCCTTCGCGCAGGAAAGGTCGTTCTTGCAAAGGGCCGCATCGGTCTGCGACAGGGTCACGGTAAGCCGCACGGCCACCGCGTCGGAGGCGTTGGCGGCCTCGAGCACCATCCGCTGGCGGGGGAAGAGCACCTCGCGCGTGAAGCCGTCCTCCGCATACGCGTTCGCCTCGGGCGAGCCGGCCACACCCCCGATCCGCGCCTCCGTCTCCCAGCGGTCGCTCTGCTCGCGCGCTTCCTGCAGCGACTCGTTGCGGCGCGCGCGGTAGCTTCCCGAGGCAATATCGAGTGCCTGGTCCTTCAGGGCTTCGAACGTCTCGCGCCTGTCCGCGGGCTCGCTTTGGGCGAGCGTCCCCAAAAGCGTGCTCTCCTCGGTGCGCTCCGGCACGTCGTCGGAAAAGCCGATCGCCCTCTCGGTCGCGGCCTCGGCGGCCTCGATGGCGGCGGAGTAGGAATCCATGCCGCGGCCCTTCGTGCGCGCGCACGACTCGCATGCGTCGAACGCGGCGGCGACGGAAAGCTTCTGCCCTTCGGCGAGCGACACGGTTAAAAGCTCGGGCGAGAGCATGGCCAGACACGGCAAAACGACCACGTTGTCAGCCGCGTCGAAGCCGCGGGGTAAAACGTAAGAGCAGGTGAGGATGACGGTTTGCCCAGAAAGCGCGATTTTGCGCATATGCGTGCGCACGCCCTCGGCGCTGATGTCGGCGAGCGAGAACGCGTCGCACGCGCCCACGCACATCCCGCACGACGTGCAGGCCTGTGAGTCGATCGCGGCTTGGGCGTTCGCGAAGGCGATGGCGCCTTTCGGGCAGGCTTCGATGCAGCGGGTGCACGACGACCCGAACGGGCGCGTGCAGAAGTCGCGCAGGAACACCACCTTGCGCGGTGACCCCGAAGCCGAGTGCAGCTGGCGGCGCCGGGTGCGACCCGGTGTGGAAAGGGCGCCCGGAAAGGCGCCCTCGTCGGTATGTTCGCTTGGTTTCGCCACGCGGCTACTCGGCGCCCTTGTCGCCGAAGACCTGCGCGGTCACCTGGTCGATGCGCGCGAGCACGTCCTCGCGCGGCAGAAGCTCGATCGACTCGAACAGAGGCGGCGACACCATGTTGCCGCACACGGCCACGCGAAGCGGCTGCAGCACGAACTTGAGCTTCATGTTGAGCGCGTCCTCGTCGCCGAGCTTGCGGCACGCGGCCTCGAGCACAGGGGCGCTCCACTCGTTGCCCTCGTCGGCGAGCACCGCGCGGCACGCAGCGAGCGCTTCCTCGGCGCGTGCGCCCTCCTTCAGAAGCACCTTTTTCACGCTCTTCTCGTCGAGCGTTTCCACCTCGTCGCCCCAGAACATGTAGGCGAGCTTCTCGGCCGCGTCGGTGAGGCGCGTCTCGCGCTCGGCCACGAGTGGGTAGAGCTTCTCGTAGAACTCGGGGCGGTTGGCGATGTCGGCCGCGGTCTCGCGGATCTCCTCCTCGGAGATCTCCGCGTCGGCGGCGACGCCGGCACGGGCGCGGGCAAGCCACGGCACGCTCGCGCAGGCCCAATCCTGAGCACCCATCTCCTTGATGTACTGGCCGTTCATCCACTCGAGCTTCGTCTCGTCGAACACGGCGTCCTTCTTGGTGATGCGGTCGAGCGAGAACTCGCGGCAGAGCGTTTCGCGGTCGATGAGCGTGGTCTCGCCGTCGAGCGACCAGCCCAAAAGCGCGAGGAAGTTCACCATCGCGTCGGGCAGGAAGCCGCGGTCGCGGAACTCCTCCACGCTGGCGGCGCCGTGGCGCTTGGAGAGCTTCTTGCCGTCGGGGCCCAGAATCATCGACAGGTGCGCGAAGGTCGGCACGTCGTAGCCGAGCGCCTCGTAGATGAGGATCTGGCGCGGGGTGTTCGACAGATGGTCGTCGCCGCGGATGACATGCGTGATGCCCATGTTCGCGTCGTCGCAGACCACGGCGAAGTTGTAGGTGGGCGTGCCGTCGGTGCGCACGACGATCATGTCGTCCATGACCTCGGCGGGGAAGGACACGTGCCCGTACACCGCGTCGTCGAACTCGATCGGGCCGTGGTCGAGCGGCACCTTGAGGCGCCACACATGCGGCTCGCCCGCGTCGATGCGCGCCTGCGCCTCTTTCGGGTCGAGGTCGCGGCAGGTGCGGTCGTAGCCGGAGTACCCGCCTTCCTCGGCTTCTGCCTTCGCGCGCTTGGCGTCGAGCTCTTCCTTCGTGCAGAAGCAGGGATACACAGCGCCCCGCTCCTTCAAGCGCTCGAGTGCGTCTTTATAGGTGTCGAAGCGCTGGGTCTGGAAGTACGGGCCCGCGTCGCCGCCCACCTCGGGGCCTTCGTCCCAATCGAGGTTGAGCCATTTCATCGCGTTCAGGATGACCTGGACGTTCTCCTCGGTGGAGCGGGTGGGGTCGGTGTCTTCGATGCGCAGGATGAACGTGCCGCCGGTTGCGCGGGCGAACGCCCAGTTGTAGATCGCGGTGCGCGCGCCGCCGACGTGCAAGCGCCCGGTGGGCGAGGGTGCGAAGCGGACGCGTACGGGTTTGTCAGTCACGGATTCCTCTTTCGTCTTTGGAAGTCGTTACAATCCATTCAACCTATATATGATACTCGCTTCGCGGCCAATAGCCAACCGCCGTGCTTTCGCGCCTGCGTGTTAAAGTTTGGCTACGCCGCCGCTTTTCCGCCTGAGAACGGTTATAGTTAGATATCAAATTTATATCGGCAAATCAGGCGAAAGCCTGAGACGCAAAGCTATAGGGCCTGTGAAATGGCAGCCAGTTGCACTTGTTATTGAATGCATTGCCCGAATGGACAGTGCGCACGCCGTCTGTGAGGATGCAATCGATACACTGCAATCACCTTTGCGAGAAAAGTGATTGGAGACGCCCCTATGACCGCTCTCGACGTGCACCTCTCGGGTCGCCCCTCTTCCGAACCCGACCGCGAGAAGCTCATCCTCGACACCCTCTGCCAGGATTTCCAATCCTTCTTCTACCTGGATTTCGACGAGGAGATGGTCACGGTCACGAAATCCAACGATGAGACGCGGCTCTTCCTCGACGGCGGCCGCGCCGCGGGTGACTTCGGCGTGTACCGCACGAAGCTGCGCGAGTGCTTCGAGCGCTACGTCGACCAGGCGTCGGCCCCGGATTTCGTGGAGGTGCTCGACCCTGAGCGCCTGCGGGACTATCTGCTGCGCAACCAGAAGCTCATCTACCGCTTCTGCGCGGTGACCAACGGCGGCAGGCAGCGTCACCTCGAGGTGTTCGCCGCGCTCATCGACGAGGTCGGCTCGGGCGGTGTTGTGGGCTTCCGCGTGATCGACAAGATCATCGCCCAGGAAGAACGCAAGAAAGAAGAGCTTCGGAGGGTGAACGCCCAGCTCAAAGAACAGCTCCACACTATCGGTGGGCTTTCGAACGCGTATTTCGCCGTCTGGTGGGTCGATCTTGCGGCGAACACCTGCAAGGCGATCAAGAACGTCCCCTTCTTCGAGCAGGCGGCGGCGGGCCTGGCCACCATCGACGACGTCGCCGGCGCTTTCGTCGACACGTGCGTCCAGCTGGAGGACCAGGACAAGATGCGCGCCTTCGTCGACCGAAGGCGACTGGCTGCGCTGCTCGGCGACACCGACATCGCCGTGGAGGTATTCCACGGCGCTGTCGACCCGTGGGAATGGTGCCGTGCCAGCTGGGTCGTGGCGGCACGCGACGCGGCAGGCGCGGTGACGAGCGTCCTGTTCGCGCTCGAAGACATATCGTCCATCGTGGCCGACCAGAAACAGCGCGAGCGCGAGCACATGCTGCTCGACGAGCAGACGCGCGTCATCAGCGGCCTGTCGCGGGAGTACACGACGGTCTGGCTCGTCTCGGGGAACGGGCAGGTCATCACCAAATATCGCGACAGCGGGCGCGACGACGTCGCGCGGGAGGACGCCTACTTCGCGGCGGAGAGCATCAGCTACGACGGAGCGCTCGCGCGCTATCTCGACAACTACGTTTGCGACGAGGACAAGGCCGAATTCGTACGCAAGGTGCGCTACGACGTGGTGCAACGGGAAATCAGACGCCAACCGGTCTACAACGTGGTCTTCAAGCGCCGCTACCGGGGCACGCGGGAATACTTCCAGGTAAGCTTCACCGCCGCGGGCGACGGGGGAGGATCCGACTTCGTCCTCGGGTTCAAGAACGTCAACCACCTGGTACGGGAGGAACGCCGGCGCAACGAGATGCTCGCGGAGGCCCTCGACGAGGCCGAGCGCGCGAACCAGGCCAAGACGCAGTTCTTCAACAGCATGTCGCACGACATCCGCACGCCCATGAACGCCATCATCGGCTTCACCTCCTTGGCCCTGTCGCACCTTGGTGACGGGGAGAAGGTGGAAGACTACCTGAAAAAGATCAGCACCTCGAGCGAGCACCTGCTCTCCCTTATCAACGACGTGCTCGACATGAGCCGCATCGAAAGCGGCAGGGTGGCCATCGACGAGCAGCCGATCGACCTCGCGCGCCTTCTCGATTCCATCGTCACCATCATCGAGCCCGCCGCCGAGGCGAAAAACGTTCGGTTCCTTGTGGATACCGCGGGCGTTGCCGACGTGAACGTGGTCGCCGACAAGCTGCGGCTTTCGCAGGTCCTGCTCAACATCCTGGGCAATGGCGTCAAGTTCAACAAGCCCGACGGAACGCTGCGTCTCCGCGTGAGCCAAGAGGGCGGCGCGCCCGAGGGCTTCGCCCGCTACCGCTTCGTTATAAGCGATACCGGCATCGGCATCAGCGAGGAATTCCAAAAGCGCGTCTTCGAGTCGTTCAGCCGCGAGGAAACGGCTGCGGTCGGCGGTATCGAGGGCACGGGGCTCGGGCTCGCCATCACCAAGAAGCTCGTCGAGATGATGGGCGGCACCATCGCCCTTAAGAGCGAGGAAGGGCGCGGAAGCGAGTTCGACGTGCGCCTGACCTTCCGCCTTGCCGATGTGGACGGTATGCCCATCGGAGAAGCGGCCGCCGAAGCGCGCGGGCGCGGGGCCTTGAACCCCGAGGGCAAGACGATCCTGCTCGTGGAAGACAACGAGCTCAACCAGGAAATCGCCGTCGAGGTGCTTGAGCAGGCCGGTTTCCGCGTCGAGGTGGCGTCCAACGGCCTCGAGGCGGTGGGGAAGATGAAAGGCGCGGGCTGCTTCGATGCCATCCTCATGGACGTCCAGATGCCAGTGATGGACGGCTACGAGGCCACGCGTCGCATCCGGGCCATGGTCTCGCCGGCCTGCAAGCGCGTGCCCATCGTCGCCATGACCGCGAACGCTTTCGAGGAGGACCGACGCGCCGCGCTCGCCGCGGGCATGAATGCGCATGTGGCGAAGCCCATCGACGTCGAGGCGCTCCTGAAGACGCTGTCCGAGGTCATTGGATAGTTCACGGCAAAGGATAATGCCTGGTCGAGCGAGGAGTGGGTCCCTCGCGGCATCCTTCCGTTTGGCTGGTTCGTTCGGAAGCTTCCGTATAGAGATTGCGCCGCTTATGGTATTCTTATGAACCAACTAGAGCAGGCGCAACGCGGCTGCTCCTTTCGGGGGGGGGTTCCTTCGCTCGGCATGTAAGCCAGAGGGCCTTCGCCGAGGGCCGTTTTGCCGTCCGGCAACGTCCGGGCCGCGGCACGAAATAAGAAAGCGAAGGAACAAGCCATGAAACGCAAAGGCTTACTCGGCCTCGTAGTGGCCATCGCATGCGCGGCGTGCCTTGTGGTGGGGTGCAGCTCCACCGGCACCGACGAGAAAAGCTCCCAGGGCACTTCCGGCGAGCACCCCACCATCACCATGAACGCGCCGTACAGCAACATGTCGACGTTCTACGACCTCGTGCACGAGAAGTACCCCGAGATCAACTTGGAGATCATCCCTTATAACGGGCAGGATTACACTGACTACGTGAACGACATGCGCAAGGCCGGTCAGATGACCGACATTTACTTCTGCACGTATTACGTCCCCGGCCGCTCCGACGATGCGAGCGATTTCCTCGATCTTTCGAGCTACAGCTTCACCGATTCGTATGCGCAGTCCCGCCTGCGCGAGGTCACCAACGACGGGGCCGTCTACATGTTGCCGCTCGGGTACAACGCGCTCGGCATCACCTACAACAAGACCCTGCTCGAAGAACATGGCTGGACGCTTCCCACCAACCTTGCCGAGCTAGAGGATTTGAAGACCAAATGTGAAGCGGCCGGCGTCATCTTCTGCCGAGACCAGCTCCAGTACCCCGGCTACGGCTTCCAGTACCTCTGCAACATCCTCGACACGAGCTACTTGAGCACGCTTGACGGCATGAAGTGGCAAAACGCTTTCCTCGCGGGCGATACCACCCTGCGCGAATCGGACGAGATGATGCAGTCGATGCAGCTTCTGAACCGCTGGCGCGATCTGGGGATGCTGAACGCCGATGGCACGCCCGATTCCGATAGCGCCACGAAGGCGCAGATGGTCGAGGGCAACACCTTGTTCCTCATCGGCAACAGCAACTCGCTGAAAACGCAGGAAGGGGCGACCGACGAGGTCGGGCTCATGCCCTACCTTTCGGAAAACGGCGACCAGAACGTCTATATCTTGAACGTGAGCCGTTACGTGGGTCTGAACAAGAGCCTTGGGGAGGCGGGCAACGAGCAGAAGCTCGAAGACGCGCTCCATGTGATGGAGGTTCTTTCCACGGTCGAGGGCATGGAATCCCTCGATCCCACTCAAAACGCGGCGCGCTTGCTGCCGCTTAAGGACGCGGCTCCCGGCGAAGACAGCTACTATGTCGATATCCTCGACGACTTGAACAACGGCCATACCGCGTCGTTCGTCTATTCCGGTTGGGAAAACGCCATCGTCCCCATCGGCAACAAGATGATCGAGTTCGTGAAGGGCGAGGCGACGCTCGACGACGTCGTCGACGCGATCGACAGCAGCCAGAGCCTCATCACGAACGACACGAAGAAGACGTTCACCACGGTGAAGGAGACCATCGGGACGGATGATTGCGCGCGGCTCGTCGGCATCAGCTTCGGCAAGGCGACGGGTGCCGAAGCGGCGCTCGTCTCTACCAACCAATGGATTCACAACACCGACGTGCGTGAGATGAACAAGGACGGCGTGAGCGGAAGCCTGTTCCCCCTTGGCGTGACCGATTCGGAAATCGTGTCCATCCTCCCGACCGGGTGGAAGAACAACATCCAGACCGTCACGCTTTCGGGCGCGCGCATCAAGGAGCTCGCGCAGACCGGCTACGACTCCAAGGGCGACGGTTCGCTTGTGTTCCCCTACGTGCTCGTGACGAAGGGTGGCGCCGAGCTTGACGACGATGCAACCTACACCATCCCCATCTGCGGCGCTTCCGATGCGGTGAAGGCCGAGGGCAGCTACGCCGACAGCGGCATCTTAGGGCTCACCGCGGCCGAGGACTACCTCGGCACGTTCGACTCGCTTTCCGCGAGCGACATCGTCTGGGAGTAGCGCATGGCAGAAACGCCCCGCCAGATAGATGCGCGGAAGAAGAGCACGCGGCACGCCGTCGGCGCCTTATGCGTCGTCATCGCGGTGGTCATCGCCGCCGTGCTCGTCTTCATGCGGTTCTACGGATCCTTCATCGACCAGACGCTCTACGCCGAGCGGCTGAGCCAGATGAAGGAAGTGACCACGCAGCTCTTCTCCGGGCTCGAAGACGTGGTGAAGAACCAGTGGCGCGTTGTCGACGAGCAGGAGCGCGCGCTCGAGCAGCGCACGCCCGGCACGCTCGACGAGCTTGCGGCGTTCATGGGCAACGAGACGTACCTGGCGGCCCTCGGCGAAACGCAGAGCGACCTTATGGCCATCGACTCGGGCGGCTCCTACTACACGCAGGACGGCCGCCAGGGCCTTCTGCCCGAGCGCGAGTACCTGATGGACAGCCCCGGGCAGATCGTCTTCGTGTCGAACTCGCTTACCTACAACGACACGCGCATGGTGTTCCTGAAGAAGCTCGACGCTCCGGTTACCGTGCAGGGCGCCTCGGGTCCGGTGACCATCGCATACTACGGCATCTCGCAGAGCATGGAGGAATTGAACCCGTATTTCGAGTGCGATGCGTATAACGGTCACAATAGTGTGTACGTTATCGACAACGATGGGCTTAAACTCTTCAGCAGCAGCAGCAGCAGCAGCAGCGATAATGAACTGCTCAAAGGCTACAACGTGCTGACGTCGCTCAGCGGGATGGACTATCTGCACGGCAGTTCCTTCGACGCGACGCAAAGCGAGCTCGAGCAGAACGGCATCGCGTACTCCAACGCGCTGTTCGACGACACCGAGGTGTACTACGCGCTCTACCGGATGGACAACGCCGTGTGGACGCTCGTGTTCCTCGTGCCGTCCCAGTACGTCGCCATGAACACGGTCAACCTCGTGAACACGACGATCGCCATCGCCGTCGCGTTCGCCATTGGGCTCATCATCGTAAGCGTCCTTGCAATCTTCTGGCTTCTGCGCACACAGCAGAGAACCGCACTCGAGGCCGAGCGCCGCAACAGCGAGAAGCTCGGGCGCTTGAACATCGAGCTCGCCCAGGCGAGCCGCGCGAAGAGCAGCTTCCTCGCCAACATGTCCCACGACATCCGCACGCCCATGAACGCCATCGTCGGCATCACGAGCCTCATGGAGCACGAGAAGGACGACCCCGAGAAGCTCGAGCTGTACATCCACAAGGTGCAAAGCTCGAGCCGTCATTTGCTTTCCCTCATCAACGACGTGCTCGACATGAGCAAGATCGAGTCGGCCGAGGTGTCGCTCAACCGCGAGCCCATCAGCCTGGCCGACCAGGTGGGGCAGGTCGAAAGCATCATCCGTCCCCAGGCGGAAGAACGCGGTCAGCGCTTTACCGTGCGCGTCCACGAGATCTCGCACGAGTTCCTCCTCGGCGACGAGGTGCGCCTGCGCCAGGTGTTCATCAACCTGCTTTCGAACGCCATCAAGTACACCCCGAGCGGCGGGACGATAACGCTCGACCTGGTCGAGCTCGAAGGCGATGCGGCGGGCCATGCCCGCATCGGCATCACGGTGACCGACAACGGCTGCGGCATGAAGCCCGAGTTCATCGCGCACATCTTCGATCCCTTCACCCGCGCGGAGGGTTCGGTCACCAACAAGGAGCAGGGCACGGGACTCGGCATGGCCATCACGAAGAGCATCGTCGAGCTCTCGGGCGGCACGATCGACGTCGAAAGCGAGTACGGGCAGGGAAGCTCGTTCAAGGTCGTCATCCCGTTCGACATCGACACGAACGCGAAACCGCATATGAACGCCGAGACGGTGCTGCTTATCTCGAGCGAGGAGACGCTCGTGAGAAACACCCAGGCAGCGTTCGCGGGTGCCGACGCGAAGCTTCTGGTCGCGCGTTCGAAGGCCGAGACGGACGCTCTGCTCGCTACCACAAAGGTCGACACCATCCTGCTTTCGGGACACATCCACGACCCCGAGCTTGCCGACATCGTGCGGATGCTGCGCTCCGAGGCCGAAGGCGCCGTGCTTCTGTTCTGCGTCGACTATGAGCAGCAGGAACACGCGATCGGCATCATCGACAAGGTCGGCGTCGACGGGCTCATCTCGCGCCCGTTCTTCATGTCGAACCTCGCCAACGCCGTGAACCAGCTGCGATCCGCTCCCGATGAGGCCGAGAAGCAGGAGGGCTCCGTTCTTTCGGGCATGCATTTCCTTTGTGCCGAGGACAATGCGCTCAACGCCGAGATCTTGACGGCGATCCTCGAGATGAACGGCGCCACATGCGAGATCTGCTCGAACGGGCAGGAGCTGGTAGACCGGTTCGCCACCGTTAAGCCGGGCGAGTTCGGTGCCATCCTCATGGACGTCCAGATGCCGGTGATGAACGGCCTTCAGGCGACGCGCGCCGTCCGCGGCAGCGGAAACCCGCTCGGCCGCACCATCCCCATCATCGCGATGACCGCGAACGCGTTCGATTCCGACGTGCGCGACTGCCTGAAGGCGGGGATGGACGCGCACGTGTCCAAGCCGCTCGAGGTCGCGGTGCTCGAGCGCACCCTCGCGACCGTGCTCGCCCGCGTGAAGTAGGGGCGCGCGCTTGCCGCGGGGCGCGGGGCGCGAGGCGCGAGGCGCCGCAAGCGGGATGCGGGGCGGCGGGGCCTGGGGGTTCTCGCAGATTGCGAGCCGTCGGGCTCGCTCGCTGGTTGGTTTTCCGCCTGGTGAGGGCATAAGGAAGGGGCTCGCTGCGATTGCTCGCGGCGAGCCCCTTCGATGTTCTGGCGTGCTGTCTTCGCGCGCCCTACGCGCGACGGAGCGCCGTCCCGATTGCTATCGCGATGACGCTCACGAGGACGGTCACGCCGAGCCAGATGGCGCCCATGCCCACCCAGAAGGGCTCGGGGTACATGGTGATGAGCAGCGAGGTCGGGCTGAACACCCAGCTGCCCTGCGAGAAGAACAGCCCATGGAACGCCGCGAAGAGCCCCTCGAAGTTGACGGCGGCGGCAATGCCGAGGGCCGCGAACGCGACGAGCGTGACCGCGCCCGCTGCCACAAGAACGCTTCCGAACGCGCGCCGCCCGACCGAGCAGCACACGCCCACCGCGCAGAGCACGGCTGCGCAGAGCACGCCGATCACCACGGGCTCGGCGCGCATCACCACGGCGAACACGTCGTCGAGGTGGCTTACGGCCTCCGCGTCGAGTACCGCCGACTCATCGGCCGCCGCGATGATGTCGGTCGCGTGATCTTCCGTCGGCAGCAGCGTGCGCATCCGCGCCTCGTCCGTGAACGCGGCGTCCGGCGAGCCGAACATCGACGCGAACCCGTAAAGCGGCGTGCTCTCGGCGCGCTGCGCGTAAACGGCGAGCGGCACCTGGTCGGACGCGGCGCATTCGTCCCAACGCGCGACGTCGAGCGTGCGGCTGCTTGCGCGCCCATCGGACGCGGCGCTTGCGTTTATCGCGTACATCGCCTGGTAGAGCGCGCCCTTGTCGTTCGTGTCGAACGTGTAGCGCTTGCCCGCGAGCGCCATGTCGCAAAGCTCGTCGTGGGAAAACGGCGTGCTCTCGTTCGTCGTGCCTGCGTATTTATCGGCGAGCATCGTCGTAGCCGTGTCGGGAACGGCGACGGCCACGAAGCCCGCCGCGACGAACGTCACGGCCAAGCAAAGCGTGCAGAGCACGGATACGATGCGGTTTCCCCAGCTCACGGCATTTCCTTTCCGCTACTCGTCGACCCACACGGTCGCCGCGGTGATTCCCTTCATCGGTTTGGAGATGGTGGGGTAGGGCCCAAGCCGGCTGAACACGCCCTGGAAGCGCCCGTTGTAGCAGTAGAGCCCTTCCAAGTTGTTGTACATGGCACCCGCGCGGTCGACCTCGTCGTCGGTAAGCGATGCGATGTCGTGGTCGGGCTCGAGGATGTGCGTCTTGTAGGGCGTGATGTAACGCTGTACCAAAAACGGGGCACCGGCCGCGCCGTTCGCGAAGCGGTCGATGAGCTCGTCCCACTTTTCCTGCGTCTGGAAGCACCCCGCGTACACGTCGGCGGCGCCGTACGCGTCGGTCGGCTTGATGATCCAGGCGTCCTTGTTCGCGCGGATGCTCGCCAGGTCGACCTCGTGTTCGTCGAGATAGCGCGTCTGCGGCACGGTGCGCTCCACGAAGGCATTCTCCTCGGGGGTCAAAAACGCGCGCGTTTTCGGATGGAACAGCGCCTCGAAGATCTGCTTGTCGTGCACGATGTGTCCGGCGAAGCTGCCGATGAGGGCCACTTTTTCCGCGCGCACGGCCTCGATGAGCGCCTGCGACTCATCCCAGTATTCCAGCACGTCGTTGGTGACGCAACGGCGCCAGATGGCGTGCACGGGCTGGCCCTGCTTGTCGCGCAGCACCTCGCCGTCGAAGGCAAGGTCGCGCACGTCGCAGACGCAGCACGGGTAGCCCTTCTCCTCGAAGCGTTTCGCGAACAGGTGAAACTCGTCGACGACGCCGTTTTCCAGGTAGTCGCAGATGGCGAAGCGCGGATGCTCCACGCGCCCCTTGTAGGTGTTGTAGATGCCGATGAAGTCGGCCACCCACGAATCGAAGAGCTCGCACGCTTCCACGCGGTGGCGGCGCGCGAACTCCTTGAACGTGGCGGTGTTCTCGATGGAGTGCGTGATCTCGCGATTCTCGTTCATGCCCGACGACCCGTCGCCGTTGAACTCGCAGAAGGCCACGTCCCCCGTGTCCTCGTCAAGGAAGATGTCGAAGCGGGCGAAGGGGAGCACCGCGTCGTAGCCGCGCGGCACCAAGATGAGCTCGGCGAGGCGCGGGTCGTAGTCGAAGATGGTGCGGTAGTCCGGGTCGGCCAGGTAGTGCTCGATCACCTTGCAGAGGATGCGGTGCGTCACCTCCACGGTTTCGCGCATGATGTCGCGGGTGCGCGCGTCGTAAAGGCGCGGCACGAAGCTCGTTGAGATGGTCTGGTGGTGCACGATCGCGGTGGAATGCTCCATGTAATCATAGGCCGCCCGGCGCCCCGCGATGTCGCCGCCGAGCTCGTCCATGATGTCGAAATATTCTTGCGTGTAGGCGCCGTTCTTCAGCTTCGCTTCGCGTTCCACCGGATATGCTCCCTTCAGCTCCGGCGCCGAAGACGCCGAGCATCCTTGTTTATTCTGAATGTCGGACTAAAATGCTACGTGGTATGTTACAGTACCGCAAGCATAAACGAGGGTATCTGGCAAGATTCCCGATTGCATCCGTTTATCGAGAGTCGGGGGAGAGAGTTGGCTCGCCGATCCCGACACCAACCTGGCGAAGACGTCAAGGTGGTCCGGCCGACAACGATGAAGGAGGAGCTTCATGGCCGAAGAGCATTCTACGTATCTGTTCACGTCCGAGTCCGTGACCGAAGGTCACCCGGACAAGATCTGCGATCAGATTTCCGACGCGATCTTGGACGCTATCCTGAAAAAGGAAACCGAGCTGCAAAAGCAGGGCTACGTGTCGCCGTCCGGGCAGCCCGCCGACGTCACGAAGGTGCGCTGCGCCTGCGAGACCATGACCACGACGGGCATGGTCGTCGTCGCCGGCGAGATCCGCACCCAGGCCTACGTCGACGTGCCCGCCATCGTGCGCAACGTCATCTGCGAGATCGGCTACGATCGCGCGAAGTACGGCTTCGACGGCACGACCTGTGGCGTCATGAACGCCATTCACGAGCAGTCGCCCGACATCGCGCAGGGTGTCGATGAGTCGTTCGAGGCGCAGCACGGCGAGGCCGCCGACGAGTACGAGACCATCGGCGCGGGCGACCAGGGCATGATGTTCGGCTACGCCTGCAAGGAGACGAAGACCCTCATGCCGATGCCGATCTACCTCGCGCAGCGCATGAGCGAGCGCTTGGCGCGCGTGCGCAAGGACGGCACGCTTGGGTACCTGCGCCCCGACGGCAAGACTCAGGTCTCGGTGCGCTACGTCGACGGCAAGCCCGTCAACGTGGAGAAGGTCGTCGTGTCGACGCAGCACGCCGAGGACGTTTCCAACGACGTGCTTCGTGCCGACATCGTCGAGCACGTGATCAAGCCCGTCTTGGCCGACGAGGGCGTTGAGCTGGCCGAAGGCGCCGAGATCCACATCAACCCGACCGGGCGTTTCGTCATCGGCGGCCCCATGGGCGACTGCGGGCTCACCGGCCGCAAGATCATCGTCGACACCTACGGCGGCATGGGTCGTCACGGCGGCGGCGCGTTCTCGGGCAAGGACTGCACGAAGGTCGACCGCTCGGCTGCCTACGCCGCGCGCTGGGTTGCGAAGAACGTGGTGGCCGCCGATTTGGCCGACCGCTGCGAGATCCAGGTCGCCTACGCCATCGGCGTCGCGAAGCCGGTGTCCATCATGGTGGAGACGTTCGGCACCGCGCATGTGCCCGAAGCCGATATCGAGCGTGCAGTCAACGAGGTGTTCGACCTGCGTCCGGGCGCCATCATCGACGAGCTCGACCTGCGCCGTCCGATCTACCGCAAGACCGCGGCCTACGGCCACTTCGGTCGCGAGCTCCCCGAGTTCACCTGGGAAAAAACCGACAAGGTGGAAGCCCTCCGCGAAGCCTGCGGCCTGTAAGGAGTTGCGCGAGCTAACCCCGAGGGAGAGCGCGGTAGGACTTCAAAGGAAACCCTACGAAGGGCGCCCGATACCCCGGGCGCCCTTTTTGCGTCCCCTGGTTCGGCTGTGATTTGCGGGTTCTAGTTTGCGTTGAGCTGCAAGCTGCGATGAACTGCAGCCTACAAGGCCGCGGGTGCTCGTCGAGCCGTTGCGCCACGCCAAGCAGCCATGCGAGATAGCCGCGCAAGACAGAAGCCCTCCCAACTAACAGCCGATTCCGAGTTAGCCGATCCCGAGTTCGCGAACGACTGACGGACCCCGTCCTCCTTCGAGCGGTGGCCAGGAACAGGTTGCGGAGCTGCGGACGAAAGCGCCCTCGCAAATGAAGGGCTAGACCAGGTTTACAGGGACTTCGAAAAAAATACGCTCTCAAATGGCAGCCAACGCCGGGTTTGCAAAACCGTTACAGGTTGCCATTTGAGGGTGTCTTCGTGCGGGATCGGCTTCGCCTTGCGGCTTGCCGGCGTTTCCCATTCCGTTCGATCGAAGGCCTGTGCATGATGCGATTCTTGCTATACTCGAGTACATGAAACTTGCTTCCGTCATTCTCGATATTCCCACGCAGGCGCTCGACGCGCCTTACACCTATGCGCTCGCCGACGGCGATGCCGACGCTTCCGGCTCCCTTGGCGGTCAGCAAGCAGCCTTCGGGGCCGACGGCGCTTCGAGCAGCGTTTCTCCTGATGGGGATATCCCCGTTGAAGTGGGATGCGCCGTTCTCGTTCCGTTCGGGCGCAGGCAGGCGGTGGGCTTCGTCGTTGCCCTCTGGGAAGCGGGCGAGCCGGGCGGCGACGCATGGCCGCGCGACCTTGAGCCGCGCAAGCTGAAGAGCGTCATCCGCGCGGTGAGCAAGCCGTACTTCGACGAGGAGGGCGCGGCGTGCGCGCGGTGGCTCTCCGAGCGCTACGTCGCGCCTCTTTCCGCATGCGTCCGCCTGTTCACGCCGCCCGGTGGTGTCCCGAAAATGGTACATACGCGTACCGGGGCGTGGCGTCTCGAGCGACCGAGCGTGGGCGAAGTCGACGACCGATGGGTCGTCGCCGGCCCCGCTCTTACATCGTTCACCCCTCGGAAGAACGCCGTGAAACAGGCCGCCATCGCGGAGGCGGTCGCGCGCGGGGACGTGCGCGTGGCCGAGCTCGCAACCGAGCTCGGCGCGGTGTCGGGCGCCCTTCGCGCGCTCGATCAGAAGGGCGTGGTCGCGATCGAGCATCGCCGCCGCATGCGCGGCGTGGCTCCGGCGCCGGCTTCGCCCACTGCGGGCGACCGTGCGTTCGTTCCCTCGCCGAAGCCCGATCTTACCCCTGGTCAGGCGCATGCCCTGCAGCTCATCGACGAAGCGCGCGCCCGCAACCGCGGCGACGTGGTCGTGGTCGACGGCGTCACCGGGTCGGGCAAGACCGAGCTGTACCTGCGCGCCATCGAGGAGACGCTCGCGCAGGGGCGGACGGCGTGCGTGCTCGTGCCGGAAATCTCGCTCACGCCGCAAACGGTGGGGCGCTTCCGCGGCCGCTTCGGCGACATGGTCGCGGTCATGCATTCGCGCATGAGCCAAGGCGAGCGCTACGACCAGTGGGACTTCATCCGATCGGGCGAGGCGCGCGTCGTGGTGGGCGCTCGCAGCGCGCTTTTCACGCCGCTTCGAAACGTCGGGCTCATTGTGATCGACGAGGAACACGAAGGGTCCTACAAACAGGACAGCGCGCCGCGCTACCATGCGCGCGACGTGGCCCTATGGATGATGCGCCGCAGCGGGGGCGTGCTCGTGCTCGGCTCGGCGACGCCGTCGATCGAGTCGCTCCATGCGTGTGACGAGCTCGATTCCTGGCACAAGGCCGACCTTCCCGATCGCGCGAACGGCAAGCCTCTGCCCGCTATCGAGGTCGTCGACATGGCGGCCGAGTTCCGCGGCGGGTCGCGCGCCATGTTCTCGCGTAAGCTCACGCGCGGGCTTCAGGAAGAGCTTTCCCTCGGGCGCAAGGCGGTGCTCCTCTTGAACCAGCGCGGGTTCGCGAAGTTCCTTCTGTGCCGCGACTGCGGGTTCGTGCCGACGTGCCCGTCCTGCGACACGTCGCTTACCTACCACGAGCGCGGGCGGCTGCTCATCTGCCACCATTGCGGCTACCACGAGCCGGCGCCGGCTGTGTGCCCCGAATGCGGCAGCCCTTACCTGAAGAAGTTCGGCGCGGGTACCCAGCGGGTCGAGGCGGAGCTCCGCGCGCTTCTGAACGGTATGCCGGGGGTGGGGCCGGGCGTGCCCATCATCCGCATGGACGCCGACACCACGAGCGGCAAGGGCGCGCATCAGCGGCTACTCGAGCAGTTCGCCGCGGCGGATGCGGCGGTGCTTCTGGGAACGCAGATGATCGCGAAGGGACTCGACTTCGAGGACGTCACGCTCGTCGGGGTCATCAACGCCGACACGCAGCTCCATCTTCCCGATTACCGGGCGGGGGAGCGAACGTTTTCCCTGATAGAACAGGTGGCCGGCCGTGCCGGGCGCGCGCAGCTGCCCGGGCGCGTGCTCGTGCAGACCTACGAGGCGGACAACGTCGCCATCCGCGCCGCCGCCAGTTACGACCGGGCCCGCTTCCTGCGCGCGGAGATGCCGAAGCGCCGGCTTCTGGGGTACCCGCCGTTCGTGCGCATGGCCAACGTGCTCGTGTGGGGCAAAGACGAGCCTGCGGTCCGCGAGACGGCGTGCAGGCTCTCGGGTGACCTCGCGCAGCGCGTGCACGACTACGCGATGGGCTCGTGGTCGGTTTTGCCGGCAAGCCCGTGCGTGCTCGCGAAGCTGCGCGGCGTGTACCGCTGGCACGTGGTGGTGAAAGGCCCGCCCGACGCCGACATCGCGCGCGTGATTGCGCCGCTGTTCCGCGCCCGGAAGGCCGAGGAGCGCGTCAACGTGGCCGTCGACGTCGATCCGAACGATTTATTGTGACATTTCGAGGAACATTGCGCGATTTATGGTATATTTTATCGCTGTGTATTTGCGCCCGGTTGCAGTCTAGCCCCGGGCGTTCTTCTGCAGAAAGGACTATCACGTGGCAAAGGATTCCCAGAAGAAATCGAAGAAGACTGCCGATGTTTCGAAGGACCTTTCGAAAAACGAAGAGATCGTCGAGGACGAGCTCGACGATGATTTGGGCGATCAAGAGCCCTCTGCCGGCGATGTAGCCACCGAAGCCCCCGAGGGCACGCTTGCCGAAGACAAGATCGAGGCGGGCATCGACGAAGAGGAAGACCTGCTCGAGGGCATCCCCGAAGAAGAACTCAAGGCGACGACCGACGTCCAGCTCCCCAAGGTGACGACCGCCCGCGCGAAGGCCCGCGCTGCCCGCAAGCGCTCGGGCGACGGCAACGTCACCATGCTCACCGGCGATCCGGTCCGCATGTACCTGAAGGAAATCGGCAAGGTGCCGCTGCTCACGGCCGCCGAGGAAATCGACCTCGCCATGAAGATCGAGGCGGGCGTCGTCGCGGGCGAGCAGCTCGAGAAGGCCGACAAGGGCGAAATCGAGCTCGAGCGCCGCGACCTGCGCCGCTTAACGCGCATCGAGGAAGTCGGCTTCGACGCGAAGCAGCAGCTCATCGAGGCGAACCTGCGCCTCGTCGTTTCCATCGCGAAGCGTTACGTGGGCCGTGGCATGCTCTTCCTCGACCTCATCCAGGAAGGCAACCTGGGCCTTATCCGCGCCGTCGAGAAGTTCGACTATCGCAAGGGCTTCAAGTTCTCCACGTACGCGACGTGGTGGATCCGCCAGGCCATCACCCGCGCGATCGCCGACCAGGCGCGCACCATCCGCATCCCCGTGCACATGGTCGAGACGATCAACAAGCTCGTGCGCATCCAACGCCAGCTGCTCCAAGAGCTCGGCCGCGAACCGACCCCGAAGGAAATCGGCGACGTCATGGGCCTGCCCGAAGAGCGCGTCCGCGAGATCCAGAAGATCTCGCAAGAGCCGGTTTCGCTCGAGACGCCGATCGGCGAGGAAGAGGATTCCCAGCTCGGCGACTTCATCGAGGACGACGCCGCGGTCGTTCCGCCCGACGCCGCGAGCTTCAGCATGCTGCAGGAACAGCTCGGCAAGGTGCTCGACGGCCTGGCCGAACGCGAGCGCAAGGTCATCAGCCTGCGCTTCGGCCTGGAAGACGGGCATCCGCGCACGCTCGAGGAAGTCGGCCGCGAGTTCGGCGTCACGCGTGAGCGCATCCGCCAGATCGAGAGCAAGACGCTCGCGAAGCTGCGCCACCCGAGCCGCTCGTCGAAATTGAAAGACTACCTGGAAGACTAATCTCAGGAAAGCTCCGCGCAGGCCGAAACCTCGCGGAGCTTTTTTCTCTGCGCCGCCGAGCTGCCGCGCCGGCGCGCCGATCACCACGACCTCACGCGAAGGAAGCCACATGACCACGCACGATACCGACGATTTCGAATTCTTCGCAAGCTGCCTCGCCGGGCTCGAGGACCAGCTTGCGCTCGAGCTGAAGGGGCTCGGCGTGAAGCGCACGCGCCCGCTGGGCGGCGGTGTGGCGTTCTACGGGCCGGCGAAGCTGGCGCTCAAGGTGTGCCTCTGGTCGCGCCTGGCGTCGCGCGTGCTTGCGGTCGAGGGGCGTTTCGACGCGAAAGACGCCGACGAGCTCTACGAGGGCGTTCGCACACTGTACTGGGAAGACATCCTTCCCCTGAAGAAGACCTTCGCGGTGCGCGCCCGCGGCATGAATGCGAACCTGCGCAACACGCACTTCACCGAGATGCGCGTGAAGGACGCGGTGTGCGACCGTTTGGACAACCTGCGCGGCGTGCGCCCGAGCGTCGACACGACGCACCCCGACCTCGTCATCGACGTGCGCGTGCACGACGAGCGCGCAACCGTTTCGGTCGACCTTTCTGGAAGACCCCTGAACAAACGTGCCTATTTCGGGAAGCGCGCGGGCTCGGAGATGCCGCTGCTCTGCTCGTACGCGGCGGCGCTGCTCAGCTTCGCCGGGTGGGGAGACCTCGCCGCGCGCGGTTACCGCTTCGTGGACGCCTCGCGCGCTGACGGTGGGACGGGAGCGGCTGCGGGGGTTTCATCCCGCAAGGCAGCGTCCGCGAAGCGCGAGATGACGATCCTCGAACGCGAGGCGCGTGCCATCGCGCTCGACGAGGCGCCGGGCGCTGCACGCTCCGAGTGGGGTTTCATGTCGTGGGGCCGTTTCGACGAGGGCGAATGGAACACGCTTTTGGACGAGGCGGACGATCGGGCCGAACGCGCGCAGGCGGCGCGCCGCGATGCTGCGCCGGACGCGCCGGAACTGCTTGCCGCGGTGATCGTTGACCCCGAAAACGAGGACGCGACGTCGACCGCACTCGATTCGGCGTTCGTCCGCGCCGCGGTGAAAGCGCCTGCGAACTCGGTATTCGCCCTGGTCGGCGGCGAGGGCGCAGCCGAGCGCTTCGGCGACGACCCTGAGGTCTTCGAGAAGATCGGCCATGGGCGCATCCGCATAAAGGCTCGCGTCTTCACGAGCGCGCCGGAAGCGCCTGAAACCGTCACCGTCCCCGACGCGTTCGGGGGAGCGGAGCATGTGGTCGACGTGTTCGACAGTGCCTCGGCACAGTTCGCCTCGCGCCTTCGCAAGGTGTACAAGGAACGGCGCAAGTGGGCGAAGCGCGACGGGTGCACGTGCTACCGCGTCTACGACGCCGACCTGCCCGAATACTCCGCAGCGATCGATATCTACTCGGGCGCGGGCGACTTTTCGGGCAAAACCTATATCCACGTGGCCGAATATGCGGCGCCTTCCTCGATCGACGAGGGCAAGGCGCGTCGCCGCATGGCCGACATCCTTACCCTTACGCCCGTGGTTTTAGGCGTGCCGCCCGAGAACGTCTTCTCGAAGACGCGTCGGCGCGAGCGCGGCGGCGGGCAGTACCGCGACGCCGGGTCGAAGCCGTTCGTGATCGACGTCGAGGAAGACGGCTCGCTTTTCGAGGTCGACCTGGCCGGATACATGGACACGGGGCTTTTCCTGGACCATCGCGATACGCGCCGCATGGTGGGCGAGATGGCGGAGGGGAAGGACTTCCTCAACCTGTTCGCCTACACGGGAACGGCGAGCGTGCATGCCGCCGCGTGCGGCGCGCGCACCACGTGCACGGTCGACCTTTCGGCGACGTACCTCGATTGGGCGCGTCGCAACATGGCGAACAACGGGTTCTCGGGGCGCGCGCACCGCTTCGAGCGCGCCGACGTCATGCGGTGGATAACCGAGGCGCGCCGCGACCGCCGGCAGTTCGACCTCGTGTTCGTCGATCCGCCGACGTTCTCCAACTCCAAGGCGATGGGCAAGCGTACCTGGGACGTGCAGCGCGACCATGTGGAGCTGCTCATCGGAGTGAGCCGTTTGCTCTCGCGCGGCGGCGAGGCCGTTTTCTCGTGCAACCTGCGCACCTTCAAGCCGAACGTCGAGGAGCTGGCGAAGTACGGCGTTGAGATCGAGAACATCACCGCGCGCACGATCCCGCACGACTTCGAGCGCAACCCGCGCATCCACAAGTGCTACCTCGTGCGCAGGGCGTAACGCGCGGGCGCGCAATGCGGGCCATCGTTCGAAAAATGTCCCCTGCGTGGACAAAACGATGCGATTTGCGAGGCGGCCGAACTGCGCACTTTCTCTCGCAAAATGCGCGACCTGGGCTTTCGCGCTCGCAAGAACCTTCCTTTACGCCAAAACGCCCTGATTCATGCATGAATCAGGGCGTTTAGCCTCGCATATCGGCGATTTCTGTCCGTGGCGCCAGGATTTCAGGTAAGTTCGGCGTTACGTTGCCGGTCAAGCCTTCGCCCGCGGCTCTTCTTCGCGATTTCCCGTCGCGACGCCCGCGCTTTTCGAACGAGGCTGCCGCCCGCGACGTCGGCAATCGGCGGCCAACCCTTAGCCGCCGATTGCCGCCTTCCTACTTGCGGCGCACCGGCGAGTCCTTGCCAGGGCGGATGAAGAACGCCGCCACGAGCATGATCACGCTCAGCGGGATGATGGTCCCTAGGCACGCGTCCCAATACGTCGCGCCGCTGTCGAGCATCGCCCCGTACACCGGGCTGAAGCAGTTGCCGAGGCACTGGGCGAATTGCATGACGGCCATGCCCATGGTCGCCGCCATCGCCGACTGATTCATGATCGTGGGCGCGAACGGGCGCAGGCCGCCGCCGCCGAAACCGCCGCAGATGCCCATGAGGACGATCCCGACCCAGATCAAGGACTCGTTCTCGTTCTGGAACAACAAGTAGAAGCAAACCAGGTAGGAAACCGCCACGCCGACGGGGACGATGCGCTTCAGGCGATGGGGAAGCTTCGCGGTCACCGACCCGCCGAGCGGGTTCGCGACGATGCTGATCCCCGTGACCACCGCAAGCCCCATGCCCGCCGCGGCCTCGCTCCAACCCCAACCGACCGGCGGGGCGCTTTGCAGGAACGTGGACAGGTACGTGTTCACGATGCCGGTCTGCCCGGCGATGAAGATGAAGAACACGAGTCCGAGCAGCCAGATCTGCGGGTTCTTCAAAAGCGCCACGCACTCGGTGAAGCTGCCTTCCGCGTTGTAGCCCGGCGCGCTTCCGCGCGGCACTCGGTAGAAAACCAGGAACAGGATAAGCGCCACGACGGCGAAGGCGACAACGACCGCGAACACGCCCCGCCAGCCGAGTGAGCCGGCGATCATCGGGCAGATGATCGAATCGAGGGTGATCGAAAGCGGCACCCAACAGCACCACAGACCCAAAGCGAGCCCGCGTGTCTTGTCGGGGAACCACAGCGTGATGAGCGTCGGGGCCGAAACCCCGGCAAGGCCGATGCCGGTGCCTTCGAGGAAGCGGCCGACCATCATGGTCGTGATGTTGTCGCCGCCCGCGATCTCGACGAGCCCGCCGATGATCACCCCGACGGCGGAAAGCGCGATGGTGCGCTTCAGCCCGAGCTTTCGGCAGATGAAGGCGGCGGGGAAGGCGAGCACGATGCCGATGAGCGACACCATGGTCATGAGCATCCCGAAGCCGCTCGCGTCGAGCCCGAAGCAGCCGTCGGGGCTTACCCCCGGCACGGAGATGAAGTACAGCGGGATCGAGACGATCTTGAACTGCGCCATGGGCGCGGCGAAGCTGATGAGGAACGTGACGGCCCAGATGACCCAGGCGTAGCGCGGGGTCTTGTCGCCCTCGAGCGTCACGGTCGATTCTGCGAGGGGGCGCGGCCCCCGGTTGTTCACGACGGAACGATCTTTCCCTTCCATTGCGAAACCTTTCTCTAGCGTGCGATGCAGATACAGGTGCGGTGCATGGTCGCGGAACGAACAAGTTCATGCGGCGTTACGCTGCGTGCGGCGTCGGGTCGCCTTCGACCTCCCACTCTTCCAAGATGACGCTTCCGTGGTACTTGTACACACCGTAAACGCCCTTGAAATCGTAGCCGGCTGCGGTGAACGAGCCGCCGATCGAGGTCACGAAATCGGCCGCCTCGACGTTGAACGCGCCGGACGCGAACACGTACAGGTTGCAGACGCGGTCGCGGCTCGCGGTGGGGGCGAGCACGATGCCCGTCCCGAACTCGAGCGGCAGCCCGTCGCTTTTCACCCGCAGCCCGGTGAGCGCGAGCTTTGCGTCGAAGCGTTCGATCCACGGTTTGCGCGAAAGCTTCGCCCATTCGGCCCAGACGCTCGTGTTCTTCTTGGAGTCGTCGGCGTAGATGGCGTCGAAAAACTCTCGGTAGCTTTCCGCGCCGTCAAGGTAGGGCGCGAATTCGGGCAGGATGCCGGTGCCGCTCGTCACCGCCAGGCGAAGCCGGTCGAGGGCAAGCGCCGAGGTCAGCGGTGCGCCTTTGATTTGCAGGATGAGGTCTTCTGCTTTCATGGTTTTCCTTCCTTTCGCTGGGTGCGCCGAGCCTTAGAACCCCTTCGGCCACGCCTTGTCGGCCGGCGTGTCGTCGAGATGGGTCACGTCTTTGCCGCGTGGCAGGATGAAGAAGCACAGCACGAGTGCGAGCACGTAGGCGGGCAGCTGCAGGATAAGGCTCGCTGCTTCCCAGCCTTGTGCGCTCATCACGGCGCCGAACAGGGGAGACCCGATCGCGGATCCGAGGTTCTGACAGAACTGCATGACCGCCATGGCCATGGTGGCGCCCATCGCCGTGTTGCGCATGAGCATCGGGGCCATCGGGCGAAGCGACCCGCCGCACATGCTGCCGCCGATGCCCTGCAATACGATGGTGGCCCACATGACGGCCACCGCGCCGTCGCCGGTGTAGAACATGAAGAAACCGGTGGGGATGAGGAGCACCATCATCACGATGCCGACGATGTACTTGCGTCCGAGCGGCAGGCGGTCCGAGATAAGCCCGGTGAGCGGCGCCACGACGAGCGAGATCAGCATGATGATGGAGGAAAGCGACGAGGCGGTCTGCGCGTCCATGCCGAGCTGAGACTCGAGGAAGGTGTTGTAGTAGGTGTTCATGATGCCGATGGTGGTCATCGAGAACAGGAAGAACACCGCGCCCAAGATCCAGATGCGGCGGTTCTTGCAGTGCTTGAGCGACTCTTTGAACGTGCCTTCCACGCCCATGTCGCCTGTGGCGCCTTCTGGCATGCGGTACACGAGCGCGAACAGCGCGAATGCGACGAGGCACACGGCGGCGAGAGCGAAGAACACGGCTTGGTAGCCGAATGCGCCCGCGATCATCGGGACGATGTTGAAGGCGAGTACCGACCCGACGGGCACCCATGTGGCCCAAAGGCCCAAGGCGAGCCCGCGTTTGCGTTCGGGGAACCAGATGGTCACGCACGACGGCGCGGCCACGCCGATGAGCCCGATGCCGACGCCTTCGAGCAGCCGGCTCGCCAAGAGCAAAGCCAGGTTCGCGTCGACGCCGCCGAGGGCGCTTCCGACGCCCAGGCAAGCGACCGAAAGCAGGATGACGTTCTTAAGCCCCATGCGCCGCGCGATGAAGGCGGCGGGGAAGGCGAGCACGACGCCGATCAGGGCGATGGCGCTCATGAGCGTGCCGAACGTCACGGAATCGAGTGCGCCGTGGAACGCCGGAAAAAGCCACGAAGCCAAAGGCGGTATCTTGAACTGGCAAAGCGGTGCGCAGATGCTCGCGAAATACGTGACGGCGAGCATGGCCCATGCCTTGCCGCTCGCTTTGTCCTGGCGAGCGATGTCGCTCGCGGTCGGTGCGGTCATGTTTCCCCTCCCTGTTCCCTTAGGCTTTCCCCATGCACCGCGCTTCCCCTCGATGCGCGTTTTCAGATGCTAAAGGGCGGGCCGCCCGCGACGCTTTTGCTTGCGAGCGGCCCTGATCGTTCTCTGCGGGCGTTTCCGCTTACGCGCCTATGCGCAGGGCGGCACCCAGAGATATTGCTGGGGCTTCTCGTCAAGCTTCTTGACGAGCTCGTCGACGGGCCCGAACTGCATGCATTTCGCCTGGCAGTGGAACACGCACGACGGGGCCTTGCCCTTTTCTTGGCGCTCTGCGCACAGATCGCACAGCTTCGTGAACGCCGGGATGAAGTCGTAGACGTACTGGTCGGTCTCGTTGCCGTCCTTGTCCTTGATCGGCCACGGGCCGTTCTGCATGACCTTCACGCCCCACTGGCCGAGCGGCAGATCGAGCTCGGACTGGCAAGCGACCTCGCAGGAATAGCACCCGGTGCAGTACTGGTAATCGACGAGAATTCCGTTCTTGGACATTACAGTTCCTCCTCCTTGCAGCGGTACACCTTGGCGAGCGTGCACTTAAGGTCGGCGCCGAAGCCGGTCGTGCCGGGCTTGTTGGCGAGCAGCTGATTGATGTTGGACTGGCGGAAGCCGTACAGGTTCGGCTCGGCGCCGTCCTGCTCGGGGAACCACCAGCCGTGCTGTGCGGCGATGGTGCCCTCGTGCACCTCGTAGGTCACGCGTGCGCGCTGGCGTGCGCGGCCGCGATGGTTCTCGAGCCACACCCAGTCGCCTTCGCAGATGTGCAAACGTTCCGCGTCGCGCGGATGGATCTGGACCCACGGGTCGGGCGTGAGCTGGCGCAGGTAGGGGATCTGACGATGCTCGGAGTGGAAGAATGAGGTGGTGCGGGCGCCCGTGATCATGATCATCGGGTACTCTTTGTAGAGGTCGGGCGTGGTCACCGGCCCGATGCCGGGCTCCTCGATGTAGGGCAGCGGGTCGTAGCCGAACTTCTGGAACAGCGTCGACCAGAACTCGATGCGGCCGGTCGGCGTGTTGAATCCGGGCTGTCCGTCGGGGCGCATGAGGCCCTTCTCGTACTTCTTGTAGACGTACTTCTGGTACGCCGGCCCGTGCTCCATGAGCTCGCGGAACGTGAAGCCGGAGGGTTTCACGATCTCGTCGTACACCTCGTCCTCGGTCTTCCACGGCCAGGTGTGCTGCTTGCCTTCGGGGCGCTCGATGGCGCGGTTGAACTCGTCGTCGTTGTCGAAGTACTGCGCGAGCTCGCGGTTGATCTCGCAGTCGGACTTCGCCTCGCCCTCGGTGGCGCAGCCGCCGGTGATGGCCGACAGGAAGTAGTAGTGAGCGCGCACGGAGTGCTTCTCGGCCCAGGTCTGGACCGGCATGACGATGTCGGCGTACGCCTGGATGGTCGGCGTCATGAAGATGTCGCATGCGGCCACGAACTCGACCTTCTTCATGGCCTCGTACCAACGCTCGGTCTCGCAGCTCATGCAGGCGATGCCGTTGGAGGTCTGGATCCAGACGCCTTTCACCTTGCCCGCTTCGCAGTACTCAAGGCACATGTCGGGCATGGCCTGGGTGAGGCCGTAGCGGTACATCGGGAATTCCTTCCAGCCGACGCGCTTCTTCTGCATCTCCTCGTTGATGAGGTCGTAGATGCCCCACGCGCCCGCGGACGGCTGGTCGACGCCCATGGGGGACGCGGTGTAGCACATGCCGCCCGGGATGTCGAGGTTGCCGGTGATCGTCCACAGCGCGGCGATGGCGGCTGCGCACGGCGTGCCCTGCGACTGCATGTCGACGGCGAGGCCCCACACGACGTTCGCCGGATGGGCGTTCGCGAACATGCGGGCCGCGGCGACGATCTTCTCCTTCGGCACCCAGGTCATCTCTTCGACCTCGTCGAGCGAAAGCTCGCGGGCGCGCTCGGCGAGCTCGTCGAAGCCGTAGGTCCAGCGCTCGACGAAGTCGTGGTCGTAGAGGTCCTCGTCGACGATGACCTTGATCATCGCGAGCGCGAGCGCGGTGTCGGTGCCGGGGCGCAGCTGCAGGTGGATGTCGGCGTGCGCGGCGAGCCAGGTGACGCGCGGTTCGACGGAGATGAGCTTGCAGCCGAGCTTCATGGCGTCGGTCACCCAGTGGCCCATGAAGAAGTCGGGGTTCGAGATGGTGGGGTTGCAGCCCCAGACGATGGTGCATTCGGGGCAGGTCCACTCGGGGTCGTCGTAGCGCAGCGCGGAGAACTGCGAGAAGTCTGCGATGAGCATGCCGCCGTAGGTCATGATCATGAGCGACAGGCGGGGAAGGTAGCATGCGGTGCCCGAAAGGAAGCCGTACTCGTTCGGACTTCCGAACGTGTTCGCCATGCGGCCGACCTGCCACTGGTTGTCGCGCGCGGTGCCGCGCAGGCAGTGGATGGAATCGCCGCCGTAGGTCATCGAGATGCGGCGGAACTCCTTGTAGCAGGTTTCGAGCGCCTCGTCCCAGGAGATGCGCTCCCACTTGTTCTCGCCGCGTTTCCCCGCGCGCTTCATCGGGTGAAGGATGCGGTCGGGGTGGAACTCGACCTGCTTGAACGCGAGGCAGCGCGGGCAGAGCGCGCCGCGGTTGTACGGGTCGTCCGGGTCGCCTTCGCACTTGATGAAGCGCCCCGTCTCCTTGTCGGAGTACACAAGGACGCCGCATCCCTCGTGGCAGCCGGGAGCCGACCACACCGACGTACGCGTGACGATCATTCCGTCTTCCTCGTACTGCCACTCGCCGGGATGCTTCCAGCGAGGGTCAACCTCTTGGTGCACGCCGGCGCCGAAGTTGAACTGGTTTTCCTCCTTGGAGTTGCCGATATCGTCGCGATCGCGCCCCTCGATACCGGTTTCGACTTTCTCGATAGTGTCAGCCATCGATCCTCCTCTCGTAGGGCCTTAAGCGATTGCAGGTGTCCGCCCTGCGCAGGCCCGGCGGGACATATGTCGGGTGTCCGCCCCGAGAATCCCGCCCCCTAACGGGTTGAGAGGAGTTGACCACGGATCGATGGTGACGCTATCGCGTGATGGGTATGCCGTGTTGGAAATCAGTACGCTGGTATGAGACGTTTACCTGGCGTTTCGCGGAAAAGGATGAAAGAAGGTTCCCTCAGCGCCCGCGCTTCTCGACGCTTGGCTGGGAAAGGGGGTATTCCTCGACGAAATCCATGAGCGATTGCTGGGAGTGGATGTCGGTTTTGCGGTAGATGCTGTAGATGTGGCTCTTCACCGTGTGCGGCGAGATCGTGAGCTTGTTCTGGATGTAGGCGGCGTTTCGGCCCTTCGCGAGGTAGTGGAGGACGTCGGTCTCGCGCGGGGAGAGCTGGTACATATCGGCTACGGCCGCGATGCGCGCTTCGAACGCCTCGGCTTCGGTCATGCCGGCGGGCGCCGCATGCACGCCATCCTGGATCTCGGCGGGCACTTCCGGCGCGCGGTCGCTCGTTTCGCCGTGGTGCTCGGACTGAGGGAAGAACACCATGACGGCAAGCACCACGAGGCATGCGGTGCACAGGCGCACCACCGTGAAGGCGTCGGAATGCGCGCCGAAGACGACGGTGACGGCGCTGGCGATTCCCCAGCCGACGAGATACCCGATCGAGCTTGCCAACAGGCGCTGCGGAACCTGGCGGAAAACGGAGATCTCGCCGATTTCCACGCTCTTGCGCACGAGATGCGCGTAGGTGGTGGGCATAAACAGCGCCCATGCCGCGATCACGAGGAACGCGCAGGCGAGCTGGATGTACCCGGTCGCGAACGGGATGCAGATGCACGAAAGCACCGTCACGCACAGAAGGATGCGCTGCAGGACGGTGATGTTCAAAAACACGCCCTTCACGGTGAGAGCGAGCAGGATAGCGGCACCGGGGATCGTGGCCAGAAGCCCCACGAACACGTAGTCGGCGCCGTAGTTGAACAGGAACACGAAGGTGAGCCCGAACACGATGCCGAATGCGATGAACGACGGCTCGATTTCCCTTGCGAACTTCCAGGGAAGGCGCTTCACGGCGCTTATGCTCGCCGCGGCGGCGTTGTCGGCGTTCGCGCTCGCGTAGCGCAGGATGGCGATCGAAACCGCGATGTAGACGATGCAGAACACGGGCTGGAACTGCGTTGGCATGAGGGCCGCGAGTGCGAAGAGCGCGCCTCCTCCCAGAAGCGCCTCGGCGCAGAAGCGCGCGTACGCCTTCGATTTGCAGCGTCCGCACACGTCGAGCCAGCTCACGGTGAGCATGCCGCCCCCGATGCCGGCAAGGAGGTTCACGGCGCAGAACACGGGCGTGGGGATGGCGATGTTCGCGGCGAGGGCGAAGCAGATGACGGGAACGGCGAGTGAGAGCACCGCTTCCGCGGCGAAGACGGGCGCCTTGAAGAGCGTGAACGATGCCCGCTTCGCAAGGACGTGGCACATAAGGTAGCCGAGCGCTATGCCCGCGAAGATGAACAGCTGTATGACGTCGCGCTCTCCCACGGGAAGGACTTGCAGGAACTCGGCGAAAAGCCAATAGAACGTGATGAGCATCCAGCCGAAGAACAGGGCGAAGCCGCCCATCGCCAAAAGCTCCATGGCGCCGTCGGAACCGGCGCGCTTGTTGTCGTCAGCCATTGTCTCCCCCTCGATTTCAATGGACTCGTTTGCTAAGAGAAACCGACAACGACGCGATGCGCATCCCCTTCGCGCATTCGGCCCCGAAATCCCCTCTTCCAAGTATAAAGCATCAGGACAGCCGGCGCTCTCGTCCTGCGGCGGAAACGCCCCTTTCGTTCTGCCGGAGTGCGGTCACGCCTGACCGGGAGGCTTGATGCCGAATTCGCTCACCACGTCGCTCAGCGCCGACATCCCGAGGTCCCGGCATGCCGCGGCGACGCCCGGGGTCGCGCCCGTCGCGGCGTCGACCTCGTCGCGCGTGGGCGCGGGGGACTGCTTGGGCTTGCGCGTCGTCGCGCCCGTCACCGCGTCGACGGTTGCACCCGATACGGCGTCTGCGCCCGCTGCGCGCGCGTCGAGGGCGACCGACATCGTCGCGCCCGTCACCGCGTCGGTCGCCTGCGTGACGGCATCGACCTTCCTGCTTCCCGGGCGCCTTCCGTCTTTCGGCGGGGCAGGGGCGTGGCCTTCCATGCCCATTTTCCTTTCAAGTTCGATCGACCGGCCAGCCCAGTCGGTCGGCCCGGTCACGGCGTCGATATGCGCGATCTTGAGCGGCTTGCGCACGTTCTCGTCGTTTCCCATGGATTGCGGCCTCCTTGGACATGCAAGAAGGGCACCTGCTGGGTTTCGCGCAGGTGCCCTCGGGTCAATGTGGTTGGTTCATCGGGCGTTGAGCGAGATGAAGGTTAGTGCGCGCTCTCTGTTCCTTCAGCGGGCTTGCCCTGGGGCTTGCCGCCGGCAAGGTCCTTCTTGGAAGGCTTCATGAACAGCGAGGCGATGATGCCCACCACGCCGATCGGGACCAATGCCCAGAAGGCGAGCATCGGGTCGCACGCGCCGGCTTGCATGGAGGCGTTGAACGGCTCGAGTGCGTAGGACGTGATCGTCTGGCCGAGGTACTGGCCGAACGTGAGGAAGGACAGGCCGAGTGCGACCGCGGTCGCGCCGCCCTTGAACACGTAGGTCGGCACCATCGGGCGGCAGCAGCCGTTCAGGAACATGTTGCCGATGCAGAAGAAGATGGCGTAGAAGGCGAACACGACCATGTTGTTCTGGAAGGCGAGCGCCGAGCAGACGGTGAGGCCGGTGATGCCGGAAACGACCGCGATGTACTTCAGATTATGCGGCAGCTTGTCCAGGATGAAGCCGCCGATGGGGGCCAGGATGCCGCACGCGGTCAGCGCGCCGCCGATAAGGCCCGCCATGGCCGGGTCCCACCCGAGGCCGCCGGCGGCGGGGTCGAGCTGCAGCCAGGTCTTCAGGTACTGGCTGAAGGCGTAGTTCATGTAGTTGAAGATCGCGAACATGAAGATGAGGCACCACAGCTGGCGCTTCTTGAAGAACGGAAGCACCTCGCGGAACGACTTCGTCTCGGCCGAGACCTCGGAGGCCTCGTCGGCGCGGGGCTTGCGGAACACGACGGCGAAGAGCACCGCGATGACGACGATCACGACAGTCCAGACCCACAGAAGCGTGACGAGGTTCTGGCCGACCATATGGTAAATGCTATCGCCGAAGACGTTCACCGTGAAGATGCCGACCGGCGCCCAGATGGACCAGATCGCCATGGCACGTCCGCGCGTGGTGTTCGGGAACCAGATGGAGACGCAGGTCGGGCCGGCAACGATGGTCTGAGCGAGGCCGAGGCCCAGGATGAAGCGGCCGGCGAGGAACAGCGTGAAGTCGGACGCGACGGTGAGCGCGCAAATGGCGGATCCGACGATCGCCAGCCCGAGGCCTACGAGCGTGCCCGCCTTCGGGCCGAACTTGCGGACGACGAACGACGCTGGGAATGCCATGATGAGCGCGGCGATGGGCACAAGGCCCATGACGTTGGACAGAAGGCCGAACTGCGACGGGTCGGCCTGCACGGAGGCGCAGTTGGCGCCGAGCCAGCCTTTGAACACCGGGAAGGTGATGGCGGGCAGCCACATCCATGCGTACACGATGGAGATTGCAGCGAGCAGCGAGACGACGAGCGCGATCCATGCGTAGCTCGGGGTCTTTTCTTGTGCGCCTGCTGCGGCGTTGGGATTGCTCATGTTTCCCCTCTTTCAGGCGCGCCGTCGAAGACAGCGCGCCGAACGGTCGGGCCCCTGGGCGAGTGGAGGGTGTCACGCCTGGTTGGGGCCCGATTCCCCTTCTAATCGATAAGGCGCTTGGCGCCCTATGCGGCCTTACAGGTTGAAGATGCGGGCCGCGTTGCCGCCCTTCATGAGGGCCTTCTCCTCGTCGGTGACGTCGAGCGCGTCGATGGACTCGACCGAGCGAGCCATCCACTCGTAGAACACCGGGAAGGACGAACCCATGAGCAGGTGGTCGGCGCCGCACACCTTGACGGCGCATTCGAGCTGGTCTTTGCCCCACGACATCGGGTGGGTCATGTCGAAGTAGATGTTGTTCTCGAGGTAGCGGGAGTAGGCCTCGTGGTCGACGTTGGTGGCCAGGCGGTTCATGGCCTCCTTCTTCTTGGTCGACTTATGCGGCGCCAAGATCTCCTGCAGGCCGAACCAGTTGCCGCCGAACATGGTGTGGACGAACTTCAGGTTGGGGAACTCGTCGAACATGCCGGAGTAGATCTCGCGGCCGACGGCTGCCGCCTGGGCATGGATGCGCCCGAGCTCGCGGCGAAGGATCGTGTAGTCGTCGAAGTTCTCGAAGGCGTTCTGGCCGGGGGTGTGGTGCACGACGGCCGGGATCTTCATGTCGTTCAGCACCTTCATGTAGGGCTTGAACAGCTCGTCGTCGAGGAAGCGGTCACCGTAGCAGCAGGCGAACTGCACGCCCACCATGCCGAGGTCCTCGATGCAGTGCTTGAGCTCATCGACGTCTTCCTTGCGGCCGAACGGCGGCAGGACGGCGTTCGCGACGAGGCGGCCTTCGGAGCGCTTGCACATCTCGGCGGCCTGCTCGTTGACGATCTTGCACATGTCGAGCGGCAGCCATTCCTGCCATACCGGCATGCGCAGCATCGCGATGTCGACGCCGGCGTCGTCCATCGCCTGGATCTTCGTCTCGAGCGTGTAGTCGCCGTCGACGTAGTTCAGAATCTGCTTGCCTTCGGGGTACTCGAGGATGATCTGGTCTTTCGTGCCGTCCGGGGTCTTGCCCAGATACGCCTTCATGCCGAAGGTGATCGGCGCGGAGTACAGAAAGCCGTGGAGCACTTCCTCGTTGCTGAACAGGTTGGTCGGCAGGAAGTGCATGTTGTCGTCGATGACGCGTGTTTCAGACATTGTTGTCCTCCTTGTACGTTGGATAATCGGATGATGAACGGGGCCAGGCTACGCGCAAAAGCCTCCTTACCTGCCTTGCCGGCGCCCATGAACTGGCGCTATGGGAAATCCCGCCCGGATAATGAGGGAGACCCTGGGGATAAAAGGGCTATCCGGGCGGGGGGTCGTTGAATCGGTTCCAAAGCGGGGGAGGCGCGCGGCTCTCGTCACGCCTCCCCTTGAAGACAGCGTCGCTTTACTGGTAGATCTGGTTGATCTCGTGCTTCGCCATCTTCTTCATGTTGGCGCTGCAACGGACTCGCCAGTCGATGCGACCCTGCTCGCGCTGGTACTCGGTGACTTCGTGAGAGAACTCACGCGGAGCGCGCACGTCGACGTTCATGACATGTGCGGCGCACTGTCCCCCGAAATCGTCGGCAAATTGCTGAGCCATGTCCTCCTCCTTCCCCCTGTAGTCTTTCATCCGCCGCGTGTTCGCTTAAAGGCGTGAACGCCGCCTTCGCCGGGCAGATGAAGCCTCCTTATGACCTACGCCTCATTGATGGCGACGATCATCTGCTTGGGCGAGGTGACCTTCGCGGCCAGCTCCTCGATGGGGCCCCAGTCGAGGCATTGCGCCTGGCAGTGCTGCACGCACGTGGGCTTCTTGCCCTTGCCGCAGCGCTCCTCGCACAGGTCGCACCATTGGGTGAACTGGGGGATGAAGTCGTACTGGAACACCTTGTTCGCCTCGTCGATGTGCAGCGGGCCGAGCTTGGTGATCTTGATGCCGAATTCCTTCTCGCTATAGCCGTGCTCCTGCTGGCAGGCGAGGATGCACGCCTCGCAGCCGGTGCAGTAATCCACGTCGACGAGGATTCCCTGAATTGCCATTGTTAATCTCCTCTCGCGTGGCCGGTTAGTCTTCGGCCTTGTAGATCTTGCACATCATGGCCTTGTAGTTCGAGCCGAAGCCCGACACGCCGGCATCGAAGGGAACGAGGTTGTTGATCTGCGACTCGAACACGCCGAACAGACCCTTCTTCTCGTCCTCGGTGTTCTCCTCGGCCTCGTCTTTGCGCTCGGGGAACCACCAGCCGTGCTCGCACTGCATGACGCGCGGATCGTAGCCATCGTCGTAGGTGGCCTTGTACTTGCACTTGCCGTGCTTGTTCTCGAGCCACATCCAGTCACCTTCCGCGATGCCGTGCTTCTTCGCCGTCTCCGGGTGGATGTGGCACAGCGGATCGGGATGGAGCGCGCGCAGCTTCTCGATCTGGCGCTGCTCGGAGTGGAAGAAGTGGGGCACGCGCATGCCGGAAGTCACGATGTAGGGGTATTCCTCGACGTCTTCCGGTGCGGAGTACGGGCTTTCGACGGGCTCCACGTAGCTCGGCAGCGGGTCGAGACCCGACCACGAGGTGTGATGGAACACCATGGAGTAGATTTCCGCACGGCCGGTCTCGGTGCGGAAGCCCACCTGCCCGTCGGGGCGCAGGTCGCCCGTCTCGTACTTGCGGTACTTGAACTCGGGGTACTTCCAGGTCGACTCGCGCAGCTCGTCCCAGGTGAAGCCGCCGTCCTCAAGGGCGTAGTCCCACATTTCCTGCACGTTGTCCCAGGGCCACGCGATGTCGTCGTTCTCGGGCTTGATCGCGTGGGTGAGGCGCTTGCCGAGCTCGAGGAAGATCGTGTTGTCGGGCTTGGAGTCGCCCACGGGCTCGATGGCCTTGTTGATGCAGCTGATGCGGTAGGCGTTCAGGCCGCCGAAGCCATCGCGTTCCTCGTAGGTGGCGGCGGGAAGCACCACGTCGGCGAGAGCCATCATGGTCGGCGTCATGAACAGGTCCTCGACCACGATGAAGTCGATCTGCTTGTACCATTCGAGCTGCTGCTCGGCCTGGGCGCCCATGGTGGCGAGGAAGTTGTTGGTCACGATGTAGGCCGCGTGGATGGGGATCTCGCCGCGCTGCCATGCTTCGATGGTGGCGTTGGAGGAGAGGTTCTTGAAGCCTACGGCGAACATGGGGTAGCGCTCGATGCCGATGCGCTTGGCCTGCTCCTCGGGGGTCATGAGCTCGTCCCAACCCCAGGTGCCGACCCAGTTCGGCTGCTCGATGCCCCAGCAGGCGTCGGCCATGACGTTGCCGCCCGGGATGTCGAGGTTGCCGGTGATGCACCACATCGCCGTGATGGCGTGCGCTGCCTGCTGGCCGCCGGTCTGCTGGTCCAAGGCCACGCCCCACTGGATGGCCGCGGGATGGCTCGTCGCGTAGGTGCGGGCCACGCGCACGACGTCTTCCTTGTCGACCCAGGCGCGCTCGCACAGCTCGTCGAGGTCCATCTCGGCCACGCGCTCGCAGACGGCTTCAAGGCCATAGACCCACTTGTCGCAGAAGTCCTGATCGTAGAGCTTCTCGTCGCAGATGACCTTGAGCATGGCCATGGCGAGCGCTCCGTCGCCGCCAGGACGAACGCGCAGCCAGTCCTTGCCGGCGCGTGCCGCAAGCCAGGTGAGCTGCGGGTCGACGACGGCGACCTTCATGCCTCGCTTCATGAGGTCCAAGATCCAGTGGCCGTAGAAGCCGTCGGCATTGGAGTAGAACGGCTGATGGCCCCACACGATGCAGTACTCGGGCACCGTGTAGCGCGGGTCGTCGTAGCGCTTGGGCAGGAACTGCGAGCAGTCCATGACGCACGAGCCGCCGAGCATGCAGGCCATGGAGGCGATGCGGGGCAGATAGCAGGAGTTGCCGGCGAAGTAGGGCACGCCCTCGTTCGGGGAGCCCATGCAGGCGTTCAGGCGCGTGACTTGGTGGATGTCGCGACCCGTGCCCTGGCACATGGCGATCTTGTCGACGCCGTAGGTATCGGCGACCTTCTTGAACTCCTCGACGATGATGTCGTATGCCTCGTCCCAGGAGATCTCGACGAACTTGTCTTTGCCGCGATCTTCCTTGGCGCGCTTCATCGGGTGGAGCAGACGATCCTTATGGTAGACGTAGTCGGGGATGCAAAGGCAACGGCTGCAAAGACGCCCCTGGTTGTAGGGGTCCTCCGGGTCGCCTTCGACCTTCACGAGCTTGCCGTCCTTCACGTAGGACAAAATGCCGCAGACGTTGTGGCATCCCGGTGCGGAACGCGCCGTGCCGCGGATGACGGTCATGCCGTCCTCTTCCCATTTCCAGGGCACCTTGGGCGTTTCGGCCGCAGGCGCTGCCGGCACGGTGTCGGTCTTCTTGGGAAGACGCGAACCGCGGCGGTACTTCTTTCCGTTGGTCTCTCCCCAGTGCTCGGCAACCGTGGACTCAACAGAATCGGCCATTGGGTTTCCTCCTTCAAATCGGAATACGTGATCGGATCTCGTCTTTCTATGCTGCCGCTCTCCTCGGCGGTCTGTCGCTCGTCGTACGCACTCGTCTGATTGCGTTCACGATCGGCGCGATTCCGATGGCGGCAACGATACGCTCGCTTTGGCCGCGTCCACCCCCGACATAAGATGACTTGGGGCTTTTCAGCCGAACCGAACCAGGCCCGCCGCGCAGTCAGCCTTTTGGTATGAGTGTTTGAACTGGGGTGATGCAAGGAAAAGCGCATCTAGCGTTGTCGTATGCGCCTGGGTGCGCACCTTGCGTCCGCGCCTTTTCGGACGCCTTGCGCGCGCGTCGCGTGTGCTTTTTCGCAGAATCATCCTTTCTGCCGATGAGCCTTTTTCGGGAAGGCGGAATATGGGTACCGAGAGGTCGGTGTTTCGGGTATCGAGAGGAGGGGCGGCCCCGGATGCGCCTTTGGGTTTCTCATGGCGCTCGGCGGGCCGTGCGCGGCGATGTCGATTTCCTACAACATGATCATCGACGAGCTGATGTCGTCCAAGCTCGTGTACTTCCCAAGAGAGATGTCGAGGCTTTTCGATGGGCTCGTCGGCCCCGACGGGGATTGCGGCGACTGGAACGAGGGCGCGCTTCTCCTGCTCGAGGACGACCAGCGGCGCACGCTGCAAAAGCTGTCGCAAAGACCGGGCCTTCACGCGCTCTGCGTGCTTTCGGACGAAGAGGAGGCGCTTGCCGAGCTCGAGACGAGCGGCCGCTGTCTGGGTGTGCGCGACTCCCGCGGGCTTCGCTTCGTAGCTCAACGCGTTCAGTGCCTGCTGCAGCGCGTGCAGCAGTGGGAATATGCGCTTCACGAGCTTATCCTCAAGGGGTGCAGCTACTCGGAGCTTCTCGATGCGAGCGATCCCATCCTCTCGTGCCCGATCGTCATGTCGGGCATCGGCCTTCAGATCGTCGCCTACACGTCCCAGCGGCTTCCTTCCGAGCCGCTTGTGGTCGAGGCGTTGCAACGGGGGTACTTCGACGAACGCGCGACGGGGCATTTCAGGGACGAGGGGATGGCGAGCCTTTGGGAGAGCATCCACGAACTCACCTACGTCGAGTGCGAGACCTCGCAGCGGCACTATCCGGTCGTGTTCTACGTTTTCCGCATCGACGAGCACCACTACCTTCATTTCACCGTGCACCTCGAGGACAAGATCTACAGCGAGGGCTTCCGCGACATGCTCCAGATTCTGGTGGACGCGATCGACCTGCACATCAGATGCAACCCGCCGAGCAAGACGCTTTTCGACGACAGCGCCTCGGCGGCCCTGTCCGATCTCGTGACGCGGAGGACGAAGGTGAACAGGCGGACGCTTTCGGTGTTCGCGAAGGCGGGGCTGGAAGCGGGGTCGAGCTATCGGCTGCGGGTCGTCGATTACGGGCTGCTGAGCGGGGAGAGGCAGATCGCGGCGTTGAAGGCGCTCGATCTGGCGTCGCTAGGGAAGTCCAAAGTGATCGTGTCCCTCGTCGACGAGCACGCGGTCATCTTAGAATCGGTGAGTGTGGCCGAAGGGGGTGGGACGTCCGCCTCGCCGGCCGCTTCGTCGTTTTTGAGCGTGCTCGGCGCGCATCTGGCGAGAAGGCAGGCGATCGCCGCGACCTCGGATGCCTTCTGCGACTTTTCGGACGTTCCCTTCGCGTATCAGCAGTGCCTTGCCGCGCTCAAGGCGGCGATGGCGTTCGACTACCCGTATGGCCGGAGCTACTCCTTCGTCTCGACGTTCGTCGACTTCCTTCTCGTGCGCGGCGACGATGACGCCGAGTTCATCGATGCGTGCGTCGACCGCTGCATCGTGCAGCGGATCATCGCGGACGACGCGCTCAGCGGCACGAACGATGCCGCGATGCTGAGGACGTACCTTCTGCAAGAACGGCACGCCAAGGAGGCTTCCGAGATTCTCTTCGTTCATCGGAACACGCTTGCCTACCGCATGGATCGATTGCAGAAGCGCTACGGATTCTCCATCGACGACCCGGCAACGCGGCTGAGGATGCTCATCGAGTTCCGGCTGGTCGACAGGAAGGCGCTTCAACAAAGAGAAGGGTGACGTGCACGGTCGGTCCTGGTTCGTCGAAATGCACCCGTTATTCGCCCGAACCTTCAGCCGCATGCCGAAAACCGTCCGGATTCAGCTCCTTATACTCACAGCTAGAGAGCCCGCTCAAGGGGGCGGGCAGAATAGGGGGCGGTATCATGACTGTTCGGACCGTGAGAGACGTTAAGCTTGTGGTGAAGCCGGTGTTCTTCGCGATGGAGCACCAGTACTACTACGAGGGGCCGTGCCGCATGTCCTCGGGCGATGCGCTCAAACCTGGCTTCGACGCGATCGTCAACGCGAAGATCTACGAGGGGATGCAGAAGGCGCTCGACCTTAACCTTCGGAACGACGATCGTTTCGAGGTCTTAGAGCCCGCCGTCATCCGAGTGACCGACGACTGGGACGTCAAGGAGAAGTGGTTCGAGGACGCCTTCGCCGATGAGCATCTCGTCGATTTCTACCTTGTGAACACGGCGTTCGGCGCGAATACGACGATCGAGGAATTCGCCCTTCGCGCGAAGAAGCCGATGGGGCCGAACCCGTTCAAGATGTACGGCCAGTTGTGCTTCGCTTCGCCGGTCAGAAGAGGCGCGGACGTGATCTTCTCTTTGAGCTGGGCGGATTTGAAGAAGAAGCTCCTCTGCCTTCGCGCCGAGAAGGCGCTGCGCACGGCCAACGTGCTGCTTGCGCCACGCTTCGGCGGCGACAAGGCGGTTGCGGGTGGCACGGACACGTTCGACAGCCTCTGCTTGGCGCGCGACAAGTTCGGCACGAACTTCCGCTCCATCAACATCCACGAGCTTATGGACTACATGCAGCCCCTGCCCGAAGGCGGCAACCACACGACACCCGGCCGCAAGACCATGAACATCACCGACGAGGAGCTTTCCTGGTGCGACAAGGCCGCCGACGAGCTCATGGGGTCGGCCGTTGAGTGCCAGGTCGCGAAGAAGTTCGTCGTGAACAGCCTGAAGGCGTACAAGGTCGTCGACAAGGTGATGGATTACTACGACTGCTCCGGCTTCGTCGCGCCCTGCCCCGATGCTTGCTCGACGCGCAGGCTCAACGAGCAACAATTCACGTTCTGCCTCACGCATTCGCTTAACCTCGAGCGCGGCGTCGGCTCGGCGTGCGAGTTCGACGTCACTTCTGCGCTCTGCATGAT